>CALEJY010000110.1 GCA_937898445.1 uncultured Candidatus Melainabacteria bacterium
CAATATTTCTGTAGAAAGCTTAAAAATTACAATAGAGGGAATAAATATAAATGAAAGATAAAATATTTCAAATAGTAGAGGAAGAATTTTCTTCACTTATAACAAAAATTCAAAGTGATTTTGTCACAAATTTCAAAGCTAAACAAAATAATTTTTTATTGAAAGAATTAGATACAATGATGTCTGCACATATGGTTTTTGTAAGTAGTTTTGAATCTAAAAGTGGTAATTCTATTCAAAAAGTTGCAAAAGAGGTTGCAAAACTTAGATACGGAGCAGAAAATGTACCTCAAATAATTAACCCTCATAATTTAGAACATTCAATTCAAAATCCAAATGAGCATGAACAAATTATTGTTTCAAATATTGATATGAATAATCCAGAGTTACAAGGTAGAATTGCAGAATTTATGACTAGGTGCGAAGGAGATAAAAAGAAAAAAGTTTGTTGCTCAGTTAATCATGAAAGCATTTTAGAGTTATTAGATGGAGAATTACCTATTGGAACTGAAATACATACTAAACCAGTTGATTTAGCTTTTTGGGATGGTGATGAACTAAATATTATGGAAATAAAAGCAGGTGGAAACTTAGATAGCAGTAATGCTCCATCAAATGCAAAAAAACTTTTAACTATTTACACGGGACTAAATTATAGAAAAACAAAACCATATTTTGCAACTATTTATCATAAAGACGGAGAAGGTAGAACTTGGTCTGGCTCAATAAAAAAATATTTACAATATCCACATATGTTTTTAATTGGTTCTGCATTTTGGAATAAAATTCTTCCAGAAGGTATTGATTATAATGAATTCACAAAAATCTATAATGAAGCAATTAATCAAATTAACCTTAATGAAAAATTAAATGATATGATTAGAAGTTGCCAATAGTTTCTTTTTATATTTTTGTTCATGTTCTGTAAAACGTTTATTTGTAGCATTGAAATATTCTTTATCTAATTCGATTCCAATAAAGTTTCTTTTCAAATTAAATGCTGCAATTCCTGTTGAACCGACACCCATAAACGGATCAAGTACTGTGCCATTTTCATTAGATGCAATTTTAATAATATGTTCAAGTAATTTAACAGGTTTTTGAGCAGGATGTTTTGGATTTTTAAGTCGTTCTGGTTGCATGCAAATAGGTGTCTGAATAAAATTATGCATTTCTTTTTGATTGCTAAAATTCCATTGATGTCCTTTGTTCCACATACAAACTATTAATTCGCAACTATTTAAAAATCCGTTTTTATAAATTTTAGGGGCAGGATTTGTTTTATGCCAAACCATAAATTGAAATGTGTCAAATTCAGGATCAAAGACTTCATGCCATTTCCCGATTTGATTATATGTTGTAAAAATAAAAATATTTCCCTTGGGTTTTATAATTCTTTTAAAATTTGCTAACAATTCTTTTGGTTCAATTTCTTTTTTATCCCAATCTGCCAAATCATTATTTAAAGCAGAACGACCTGGTAAATTTATATTTCCTGTTGAGTATTTTGCAATGTTATATGGAGGATCTGTTAAAATTAAATCAACAGATCTATCTGGAATATCATCTAATAGTTCAAAGCAATCACCGAGTCTTAAATCGTACATCATTTCTCCTTTTCTTTATGATAACTTAAAGATAAAAGAAGTGAACTAATTATGTTTTATTGTGTTTAGTTTAGCTAAAATTTATTAATTTATCAAAATACAATTGTTTATCTACATATGAAATAGCTTTTCTTAGCAAAGATTTATGTTCTTCATAATTGTTTTCCAAATATTTTTTTAATAATGGAATAATCAATTTCTTTATAGTTTCTTCATTCTTTATATTTAAAATCATCCTTAATTGTATATCTATATTTTTTTCTTCTATTCCTTCTAAATTCGTACTATTATCATTAAACAACACAAAATATTTAGCTTTCAAATCAGCATCCTTACCTGTTATTTTTTCTTCCTTGAAGTTGTCATCGGATTTTATTCTTTCTAGTAAATATTTCTTACCAAATTTTGCATCAACTGTAATTTTTGAAATTTCAGCCTTTAGCTTTGTTTTATCAAATGAATTGTCAATTTTTTGTATCAAGTATATAAAATAATAAAATGGTAAATATTTAACAGAAAAATGACAAAAAGCATCAATATAATTAATAGGATTAGCTGTTCCTGTTTGATTTATAAAGGTAGTCAATAAATATTTTTCTGTAATAGTAGTTGGTATAATTTCTTTTTTTGCTCGGTGTACTATTGCACCTGTAATTCCATTTATTTTGCCAATTAATTTCAATGCAGGAGCACCATCTTTTTCCTTGAACGAACCCTCTTTTATGAATTTTATTTTTGCTAATAAGTCATTATCAATAAATATATCTTTTTTATCAGGATTTCCATTGATATTTATTTTCCCATTTTTTAAATCTAATAATGATAAATTGTTCACTCCTATTTTTGCCATTTTTGCAAAAGTTTGCATCCATAGCCTTTGTTCATTTTTTCGAATTTCGTCAAGAAGATATATCAAATCGGCATATTTAATTTCTGAACTTTTTGCTCTATATCTGTAATAAATAGCACCTTCTCTCAAAGCGTTATTTACATATTTTGTGCAAATTACTGGTTTATGTAACGACTTATATGTATATATCAATCCAATATTTAATTCTTTATATTTTAATGTAGTTTTAGTATACTTTATTTCTGGGGAAAATATTCATTTAATTTTTCTACAAATTTTTCATCATCATATTCTTCAAAAGTATTATCTTTTAAGCCTACAACTTTACGTGGATTATCTTTGACGCCAAATATTAAATATCCACCATCTCTATTTGCAAATGAAACCATCGTTTTTGCATATTTAGCCAGTGCAGAAATTGAAAAACTTTCTTTAAATTCTAATGTTGTAGATTCTCTAGATACAAGTTTATATGGATCATCGCCTTCATAACATTTAAAAAGTTTATTTATATTGTTTTCATCGAATACTGACATGACAAACCTCTTTGAAATAAAAATTTTATTATAAACAAAAGTTTATCATAAACTTACACTTTATGCTTTGTGTACTATTTATAAAATTTAAGATTTGAAAATGAAAGTTTCTTGGAAAATTATTATAATTGCTAAATTAGCTTACAATATTTTTTTATGCTAATATTTACCCATGGTTAAGCCTAAAAAAATGAAAAGAAAATCCCTAAGTAAAAAAATTCGATTTGAGGTTTTTAAAAGGGATAAATTTACTTGTGTATATTGTGGTCGAAAAGCACCAGATGTAATATTAGAAGTTGATCATATAAAACCTGTTGCGAAAGGTGGAGATAATAGTATTGCAAATCTGGTTACAAGTTGTATTGATTGTAATAGGGGCAAAAGAGATATACCTCTCTCTGTGAATGAAACTCTTGAAAAACAACGCATACAATTAGAACTATTACAAGAAAAAAGAGAACAACTTGAAATGTTGTTTGAGTGGAAAAAATCTTTAGATGAACTTGATGAGTACGAATCTGACTTATTTATACAATATATTGAGGATAAAATTCAACCATATACTTTAAAAAAGCATTTTAAAGTTGAGATATTAAAACTTTTTGAAAAGTATAAGCAAGATGAAATATTAGATGCAATTAACATAGCAGCAAAAAAATATTTACAATATGATTATGAAGATAAATTAGAACAAAATAGTGTAGAAGAATTTTTGAGTAAAATTGGAGGGGTATTAGTAAATAAAAATTTACCACCTATAAAACAAAAACTAGCATATATAAAAGGAATTTGCAGAAATAGATTTGGCTATTGGGATAACACTAAAGGATCTATAATTTTGAACAACTACGTAAAAGCTCTTACTGATTACGGTTGGTCAGATGATAAAATTTTAGAAGATCTAGAAACAGAAGTAATGTCTGTAGCTAAAGAGGCAAAACATTGGACGGAATGGCGAAATACACTTGAAGGTTGGACCGATAGTGTTAAATCATGGGATAAAAAAGAATTTCAGTTTGAAAATTTATCTGAAGAAGAAATAAATACAATGGTAAATAATTCATATAGTGAATTCTGTTTTTATTTCGAATTTATAAAACATTCTATACATATATTTGGAGAAGATGACGAAAAAATATTCATACAACAAACGATTGAAGCAATATCTCAGTATAATAAATTACAGCATGAAGCTATATGCAAAAATGAGGATTTTAGCGAGTTAAAACCAGGATATTTATTATTCAGAAATATTGGACTTTTTAAATTTATTAAAAATATTGATACATCCTTAAAATATTCTTTTAGTGACGCTATAGAAATATATACAGAAAAAATTTTTAATAATGAATTGTATTATAAAAACAAAAATTTAACTGCTGATGATTTTTATAAATTTTTAGAAATGATTGACAACAGACTAAGTAAATATGTGAATGAATTGTAACTACAATCATGTTAATATGAGTTATGGAATAGGTATTCATTCAAATAAAATCAGAATATGTTGCACTAATTATATTATTGATTTTTATAGTATAATATGCAGCTAAATTTTAAATGTGAGCATTTTCTCAAAATCCCTTGGAAATTTTTCTCAAACTTGTTGGCAATTTACAATGGTATTTATATAATGTCGTCAGGATTAGAAAAAATTGCAGGCGGAAAGCTTGAAAAATCCTGAAAACAATGACATCAAGTCCGACAAAAGGACTTATCCTAGGTGCTGGGATTACTGCAATTGTCCAAAGTTCTTCTGCTGTTACTGTTATGCTTGTCGGTTTGGTTAATTCAGGCATAATGAAATTATCTCAAGCCATTGGGGTTATTATGGGTTCAAATATCGGAACTACAATAACCGCTTGGATTTTGAGCTTATCAGGGATTCAAAGTGATAATATAATTGTAAGGTTGTTTAAACCCGAATCTTTTACACCGGTATTGGCTTTGATTGGTGTTATTATGATTTTTGCATCGCGGAGCAACAAGAACAAAAATGTCGGAAGTGTATTTTTAGGGTTTTCAATTTTGATGACAGGCATGATATTTATGAGTACGTCAATGGAACCGCTTTCACATTCGCAAAAGTTTATTGACTTGTTGACACTATTTAATAATCCGCTGTTTGGGGTGCTTGTTGGTGCTGTTATTACAGCCATTATTCAAAGTTCTGCAGCATCAGTCGGGATGTTGCAGGCTCTTGTGATGAAAGTTGATATGACATATTCGATGGCATTGCCGATTATTATGGGACAAAATATCGGAACTTGTATCACAGCAATAATTTCAAGCATCGGTGTAAATTCAAATGCGCGAAAAGTTGCGGTAGTTCACGTTACATTTAACGTAATCGGTACGGTGGTATTTTTATCAGCTTATCAGTTGGTTAAACTTATTTTTAATCTACCGTTTATGAGCGAAAATATCAACCCTGCAGGAATTGCGGTTCTTCACTCAACTTTTAATATTTGTACAACGATTTTTTTGTTCCCATTTATTAAACAGCTGGAAGACATTGCAAATGTCGTGATAAAGGATTCTAAAAACGAAAAAGAAGAAGTATTTTTGGATGAACGCCTTTTGCGTTCCCCTGAACTTGCGGTTATTGAAGTTAATCAAAAAGTTATTAAGATGGCAAAAATTGTTAAAAATAATGTTTTGTATGCAACAAAACAATTGAAAAACTATCAATATCGCAAAGCGGATGTAATAAATAAGAACGAAGAGCGCATTGACCGATATGAGGACAAATTGGAAGCATATTTAATTAAAACTTCAAATAAAGAGGTTTCAGAAAGTACAAGTAATGCAATTGCAAGATTGCTTTTGATAATTGGTGATTATGAACGAATCGGCGACCACGCAATAAATATTTTAAATATTGCTGAACAAAAGAAAAATAAGAACCTTGAATTTCCACCGGAATTGGTTGAAGATTTGAGGATAATTGTCGGCGCAATTTTAGAAGTATTGTTCTTGACAACCGAAGCTTATTCGCATAACAGCTCAACTGTTGCATTGAAGGTTGAACCGTTGGAGCAGGTAATAGACAGGCTTGTTGTAAAGGCAAAAAGTCGTCATATCAAAAGGATTCAATATGGTGAATGTCCGATAGAATTGGATTTTATAATTTCAGAATTGTTTAACGATTTTGAAAGAATTTCTGACCATTGCTCAAATATTGCAGCATCAGTTTTGAAAGCCCATAATGCAGGTTTGGATAAACATGAATTTTTGAAACAGTTGAAATCATACGATAATAAGGAATTTAGTCAAACTTATGATGATTTTAAGCAAAAGTATGCACTAATTAAAAGTGCGTAGCATCCTAAATATTTATTATACCAAATAATCGCACAGCGCCGATTCTCGGCGCTTTTCTTTGTGCGTTTTTACTTCGGTCAATGTCATTCTGAAAGGATTAAAAATCAAGGAGCGTAGCGACATAGATTTTATCC
>CALEJY010000111.1 GCA_937898445.1 uncultured Candidatus Melainabacteria bacterium
CACGACAAAAGAAATTTTTTATTTAGATATTATTTTAAAGTCGTTGATTATGTTAAACCAAAATATTTTTTAATAGAAAATGTGCCTAATATTCTAACAGCAGAAAATGGTTTATTTAAAAATGAAATTGTTAATCTTTTCGAATCAATAGGATATTCTGTTAATTGTGCGATTCTAAAAGCATCTGATTATGGTGTACCTCAAGACAGACGTAGAGCAATTATAATAGGTAGACAAGGAAATTTGAAACCTAACTTACCTAAAGCTACAAATGAATTAGTGACTATTTATGATGCTATCAGTGATTTAGAATATTTAAATTCTGGTGAAGGTGAAGAAGAACAAAAGTATTTAATGCCACCTAAATCTAAATATCAAAAAGTTATGCGAAAAAACTCTAAAATTTTATACAATCATATTGCGACCAAGCATAGTACGGGTGCAATAGAAAAACTCAAGATGATTCCCCCAGGAAGAGGGAAAGAAGTGTTACCAAAATCAATGTTAACCAAATCTATATATAGCGGAACTTGGTCTAGAATGTTATATAACGAACAGTCTGTTACTATAACCACTCGTTTTGATACTCCATCTTCAGGTAGGTTTACACATCCGATATTAAACAGATGTATAACTGTTCGAGAAGCAGCTAGAATACAATCATTTCCTGATGACTTTGTATTTTATGGAAGCAAAAATTCTCAAATGAAACAAGTAGGCAATGCTGTGCCTCCAAAATTAGGAAAAGCTATTGCTGAAGAAATATTAGAACATCTGTAATTTAAATAAATAATATTTATAGGAGTTGGCATATATATGGGGTGCATTAAATCAATATCTATATAAAAGAATTTATTTTTATGCTACCCTTAATTCATGACTGGCATTATAAAAAATGAACATGAAAGTTTTAATGTTTATCTAAAAGAGAATCAATATTCTTTTTGTCATATAGATATAAAAGATGAAAACAAATTTTATAAAAGTTTATTTAATTATTTTTTCAATGAAGATAAATTACTTGGATATGCCGAAAATAATTTTCATTTAAAATTTACACCTAGTAAAATTAGTTATTCTAAATTATACAAAAATTTACTATTTTTTATTGATCAAAAAAATTTACTTAGAAACGTTGATTTAACTACTTTTGAACAAACTATTGATAGAATTTTAAATGACGAATTGAACATAGAAAATAAAGAAGGGGAAAATTACATAAGAATAGATAAATTTGGCAAAATTGGTGAATATATATTTTCCCATATTCTTTCAGAATATTTTAAATTAGATTGTATTATCCCGAAAATTAAACTAACTACCAGTTATAATATGAGTGTCTTTGGTATAGATACTTTGTTTTATAGTTCTAAAAATAATTTAATTTTCTTTGGAGAATCAAAAGTTTCTAAATCAATTGAAAATGGTGTGGAATTAATAAAACATTCTTTAAAAGACTATGAAAGACAGATAAAAAATGAATTTTTATTAACTTTAAGTAATCGGATGCTTAATTGCAATAAAGATTTTTTAAATATTTTTAAAAACCACATAGATGAATGTATTGATTTTGATGAATTTGCAAAGTGCGCAAATATAAGAGCAATTGGTATTCCTGTTTTTATTGCACACGGTTGCGATAATAACAATTTAAATATTGAGCATATTTTTAAAGAACTATCTAGATTACCACAAAAAGCTCTATGCGATTTAGATACTACTTATTATTCAATATCATTACCTATAATAAATAAAGACAAATTAATGGCATCTTTTACTAGAGAAATGCAAAACAAAGAGGCAGAATATAAAAATGCAAGATAACGAAACTCTGCAAGCGAAAAGAGAAGAATATATTAAAATACTTGATAGTACTTCAGATGTAAAAATCGTAGAAAGTTTATCAGAAGATTTGTTTGCTTTAGATTTAACTTTATATTCTAAAAATTATACATTTGATTCAATATTATATAATGCTTTGGCAACATCTTCTTTGGATGAGAAAATAAGTTTACATCCTTCTCAACAGGAAATTCTTGAAATTATAGAAAGTAATGAAGCTTGTATTATAAGTGCACCAACTAGTTTTGTATATTTGAATATATTTATAAATTTAAACCACAAATGGTTGTTTTAATAGTGCCAACATTGGCATTAATTGATGAATACAAAAGAAAAATTATAAAAGTTTATAAAGACAAATTTACAGATTATAAAATTTACACAACAATTTCGAGAGATAGAGATTATGATTTTACTCGAAAAAATATTTTTATACTAACACATGATAAAATTGTCCAAGAAAACACCTATGAAATTTTTAAACACATAGATTTTTTAGCAATTGATGAAATATATAAACTTGAAAAAAAAGATAATGATGATAGAGTTTTAATCTTAAATATGGCCTATTATCACCTTTCTTTAATTTCAAAAAAATATGTATTGTTAGCTCCATTTATTGAAAGTGTCAAAAATACTGATATTTTAGATAAAAAACCTTTGTTTTATAAATCAGATTATTCGCCAGTTGTAAATAATGTTATTGAAAAAGAAATTATAAATGACAAATATCGATTTTCTGAAGCAAATCGTATAAATCAAGAATTACCTATTAAAGAGAAAACATTGATTTATTTTGGTACTGTATTTAATCTAAACAAGTATATAATAGAAGTTATTTCCGATGAACCAACGATAAATAATATTGAACCAGAAATACAAAATTTTATTGATTGGGCTAAAGATGAAATTCATGAAGAATGGAGCTTAATAAAAGCTTTAGAGAGAGGTTACTTAGTTCATAACGGACAAATTCCATTAGGAATTAGAATGTTTCAATTAAACTGTTATGAGAATAATGATAATTATAGTAGACTTCTATGCACATCAACTTTATTAGAAGGAGTAAACACAACTGCCAAAAATATTATAATTGTAGAACCTTCACGCGTATATAATGAAAATTTTACAGCTTTTGATTTTTTTAATTTAGTAGGACGAACAGGAAGACTATTTAAGCATTTTATTGGAAATGCTTTTTATATAAAAGGACCAAATGATAATAGTTATACTAAAGATGCTGCTAAAAAATCCATAGAATTTGAAATTACTACTGATAGTGAAGATATCAACTTCCAAAAACAAGAATATGATAAATGTAAAAAAATGCTTAATTTTATTGAGACTTTGCATATTTCCATTGAAGACTATACTGAGAATATAGGTTCAAGGTTAAGATTTAGTACAGTTGTTGATTTGTACAAATCATATATTAAACATAAGACTCGTCTAATTCAGGGAATAGAAAAATATAATAATTCAGCAATGTTAAAGCAATATATAAGCCGAACAAGTATAATAGAGCCATTATATTATATTTGTGAAGATACAAAAATCAGAACAAGTTACTACGCCTCACTTGAATCTTGTTGTATTAATGCTTTAATAAATAAAACCCGCCCAAAAATAAAAGATTGTATTATAAAAGTACAAAAAAGTTTTAAAAATGAAAAAGTAAATGACTTAATATCTAAATTAATTAAATATAAAAATAGTTACATTGAACATCAATTTTACAAAAAAGTATCTATTATATTATTTTTTATGGCTATAGATAATATTGATTCTGGATACATCAATACAATAAAAACTGAAATATTAAATATTATCGATTTATTATATTATGCAAATTCACCATCAAAAAAATTATTATATGATATGGGCATATATGAAAAAGACATAGATTATATTTCAAATATTATTGGCGAAGATTTTGATGATATAAATGATTTAAAAAGTAAAATTCAACAAAATATTGTAAGAATTTCAAGTCGCATTAGTTATATTTCAAAATACATTATAGAAAGTTTATTACAATCTTGAAAGCTGTAAAACCAAACATAAATTTTTAGTTCAAATAAGATTATATTATATAGGTTATAAAATAAAAATTTCATTTTATACCATTTAACCAGCGTTTAAATGGTGGTGTGTTGTTCAAGAACTTCCGAGTTCATATGTCAAACTCACGATACCTTATGTTAAAAACCGCGATCCCGCCTGAAGTAAAGTTTTTCTCAAAGTACCTTGGAAATTTTTCTCAAATCTGTTGGTAATTTACACGAAGTTCTTGTAGGCACGTTTATTGCGAACAGGTCAAGACAGTTTCCTTCCTGCTCCATTAAAAAAGGAGAAGTCGTTTCAGACAGTGTTCAAATGCAATGAAAAAGACATTAGAATAAATCATTGATATTCATTAACATCATCTGACTAAATATCCACGCCTTGCATCATGTCGACGAGTTGTTGGATTGTACCTTCCATTGTTACGCTCTCGGAGGTTCTTTGTTGCAAAAACGCATTAACTTTTGGCATCATTTCAATTGCAGTATCAAGTTTTGGGTTAGACCCAGGTTGATACATACCAACGTCAATCAAGTCCTTATTTTCACGATACATTGACATAATTGTACGGAGTTTACCTGCCGCAGCTTTATGTTCCGGTGAGGCAATCGCACTCATTAAACGTGAAATACTTCCCAAGACGTCAATCGCAGGGTAGTGGTTTGATTCGGCAACTTTTCTTGACAAGAAAATGTGACCGTCCACAATACCACGCACAATATCAACGATTGGGTCAGAAATATCATCCCCTTCCATCAACACGGTATACAATGCGGTAATAGAACCTTTTGGGCTATTTCCGGCTCTTTCCAAAACCTTTTGCAGCCATGAGAAAATTGAAGGTGGGTAACCTTTCATTGTTGGTGGTTCGCCCAAAGACAAGCCAACTTCACGACCTGCCATTGCGCAACGTGTTACGGTATCTGTCATCAAGAAAACTTTTTTCCCTTGGTCCCTAAAATATTCGCATACCGCAGTTGCCGTCAGCAAAGCTTTTTGACGAATCAATGGAGGTTGGTCACCTGTAGAACATACCAAAACAGATTTTGCCATACCAACTTCGCCGAGAGAATCTTCGACAAATTCCTTAACCTCACGACCACGTTCTCCGATTAGTGCAACAACGTTGACATCTGCGTCAGAATTTCGCGCAATCATACCAAGCAGTGTACTTTTACCAACACCTGAACCTGCAAATAAGCCCAAACGCTGTCCGCAACCCATTGTCATACAGCCATCAATTGCGCGCACACCTGTAGAAAACTGTTCTGTAATAATCGGTCTTTCAAATGGTCCCGGAGGTGGCCCTTCAATTGGACGCCACATTGCACCTGTAGTATCAAGAGGTTTGCCATCAATCGGATTGCCAAGAGGGTCAATCAATCTCCCGAGCAAAAAGTCCCCAACAGGAATAGTAATAGGGCGTCTTGTGGTTGTAACAAGGCTACCTTGCCCAATTCCGCTACCATCAAGTAGCAGGGAAAGTTGCGCAACTTCGCCTTTAAAAGCCGCAACTTCAGCAGGTTTTAATTTGCCGTCAAAGGTTTCAATGTAGCACAAATCACCGATTTTCAGTCCCGGAAGTTTAACTTCTACAGTCAAACCTAACAACTTTGAAACCGACCCTTTAAAGGTATAAAGCTCGGTATCGTTCAGTTTTTCATGCACTTTTTGTTTTAATTCTTCAAGACTGCTTTTATCAAAATCTGCCATATTATTATTATAACAAATTTTTTACTCTAATCAATTTGTAAAAATTTTGTGTCTATTATTTGAATTCTTTGACTAATTTTTTGAAATATTCAGAATCAGATTTGGCTTTTTGAGCACAAGCAATGCCGTTCATATCAGATGAAATTTTTGGATTACAATATAAATTCATATTGCTATATGCGGTTTTGTCATCACCCATTGTCCTCAAAACGCCTTCTTGAAAATCAAAAGTGAACAAATCATATCCCCAATGGTTTGGCGGATTGTTGTATCCGTTTATATCGACAGATACCCACAAACGATTGACTCCTGCTTGATTTTCCAGCATAAAAAGTGTACCATCTTGTAATGCAAATGAACCATCATCAAGATATGAACTATTCATCTCGGCTTTGCCGTCAAGAGATTTGTATTTTTGCGAAGTTGCTGGATTATAGCATAATTTGCTATTATTTATTCCACCTGACAAGTACCCACAATCAAATGGGGCTTGAAAATACTTCATATATGTTTTGTAAAATTTACCATCACCTAACACTCGGTAGGTTGATGGGTCAGTTGAAACATCATCACCTTCCATCAAACGAAATGCCTGTTGAGCGATAGAATATGCTTTTAGATATCTGGTGCGGAGTTTATGCGCCTTGTAATTCGTCATTAATGTCGGTATTGTCATTGCAGCAACAACACCGATTATGCCAAGGGTGATTAATACTTCAGCTAAGGTAAATCCCACTCGATTTTCGTTTATATTGATGAAATGTTTTCGTGTAACCTTATTTAGCATATTTTAACCTCAT
>CALEJY010000112.1 GCA_937898445.1 uncultured Candidatus Melainabacteria bacterium
TGCCGGAATATTTAACCTCAAAGCACCAATCAGCATACCAGGAGTAATTTTGTCACAATTTGACAAAAGCACAATTCCATCAAGTTGATGAGCCGCAGCGACACTTTCCACGCAATCTGCGATCAAATCACGGGAAGGCAAAGAATATCTCATTCCGCTATGTCCCATAGCAATGCCGTCACATATTGCAGGAACTCCAAAAATAAAAGCTTGCCCACCGCCGGAATGAATACCTTTTTCAATCTGTCTTTCCAAATCTCTCATCCCGATATGTCCCGGAACAAGGTCTGAAAAAGAGCTTGCAATCCCGATAAACGGAGCTTTCATATTTTTTCTGCTAACTCCGGTAGCCATCAAAAGCCCTCTGTGTGGAGTTCTTGCTATTCCTGCTTTTATATTGTCACTTTTCATAAAAAATAATCCTTCCCGAAGTATTATATATCAAAACTTTTAATTATTCTATATAATATCCTCTTTTGCTCTATTGGCTGATTTTGGATTATTTCAAACATTTGTTTTTCGAGTTCTTTTTCATCATCATAGTATAAGTTGTCAAAAAAGTCTTTTGGAGTAATATGAAATTCCTCCAAAATTTTTAATACCGTTTGCATAGACGGAAAACTTTTGCCATTTTCAATATTACTCAAAGATGGAGGTTCTATCCCAATCTTTTCACTAAATTGTTCTTGTGTTAAGTTAGATTTTTTCCTTATTTCCTTGATTTTTAAACCTATTAATATTTTTCTATCCATAAAAGTTACACTCCAAGAACAGAATAAATATAATTTGTTCTCAAATAAATAATGTTTTCATTAAAAATATATTGATAAAATAAAGAAAACATGATATTTTTATAATGTTAACTAAATATTATAGGAGAAATTTTTATGTTTACAATAAAAAACTTTAAAGGATTTACACTTGCAGAAGTATTAATCACTATTGGAATAATTGGTGTAGTTGCGGCTCTAACACTACCTGCTCTCATCGGGAATTATAGAAAATCAGTTGTAGAAAATAAACTTAAATCAACATATTCGCAATTAGCCAATATGCTACAGATTGTGAACACTGAAAACGATTTAAGTTTTATCCCTGAAATAGACGCAAAATCGGAAAGTAACGGTTATTCTTACGATTTTAGTGAGGCAGTTTTTGAAAAATATTTTGTACCAAATTTAAAAATTGCAAAAAAATTAACATCAGATACAAGATTTGATGTTTGCAATTCCGAAGGCAAAGGTTGTTATAAAAATCCAAGCTATGCTTGTTATATTCTTGTAAATGGGGTTGGCGTATGCGCCGCAATAAATAGCATTAAAGGAAATATTTCTTTTCAAGTAATAATAAATCCACAGAAAGATAAATTATATTCAGGTAGAGATGTTTTTGGTTTTGTTGTACCTAGAGATATTACAAACAATGATTATAGTATGAATATAAAAACTTTTTCTCAAGAAGAACTATACACATCTTCTAATAGAAATGATTTTATTAAAAGTTGTATTAGTGAAAACCCATTTCCAAGCTATATAGGAGCTGGAACTACAGACAGAGAATATTTCTGTACTTTTTTAATTGCAAGAAACAATTGGAAAATCCCAACCGACTATCCAATTAGATTTTAAAAATTCACCTTTACAATATTAAAATCTTTATCCCACTCAATAGAACCATCCAAATCTATATTGTGGTAATTATACGGATTTAAAACTAATTGAGAAACTATTTCTTCTCTCTCTTTTGCAGAATGAGTAGAATTGTTAAATATCGTATTCATCAACCTATTAATAATTTTCGGTATCATAGTTGTGCTGCCGGCAATAGTTCCTTCTTTAGAAGTCGCTTTAATTCCGTCGTAGTAAACTTTTTCATCAGCGAAAGTCATTTCTTTTAAATCACTACAAGTTATAGGCAAACTATCACTTATCAAAATTATCTTATCCAAAGGTTTTGATTTGAATACTAATTCCAACGCCTTGTCAGAAACATGTATTCCATCGCCGATAATTTCTGTATAAATATTATCATCCACCAAAGCAGAGAGTGCAGTTGTTTCTCCTCTATGCGCAACGTCAGACATCGCATTAAACAAATGTGTAACACCTGTACATCCCGTCAAATCACCGCCAACGCAATGTCCTGCCTGAACTTTTATATTTTTAGAACGAAGGTATGATATTAAGTTTTCATTTGACGAAACAGACTTTGCCTCTGTGCCTCTTTGCTTCTGCGCATCTATTACTTTTTCGGGCGCAAGAGTAACTATCTTTATAAAATCATCTTCTACCAACTTATAATTTTCAATCGTCGGAGCTAAAAAGTGTTTTGGGTTATGTATTCCTTTTTTTTCTGGGTTAATAAATATCCCTTCTAAATGAATTCCCAAAATTCTCGCCATATCAGAAGTTTGCTTTTGACTTGCCTCTTTTATTACCGCAGTCGCTTTTTTTATATTTTCAACACTATCGGTAACAAGAGTTGGGAAAATTCCGCCAATCCCGTATTTCAAAATCTCTTTTGACAAATACAAGACATCATCGACAGACGCTTTGTTAAAATCAATTCCAAAACATCCGTGAAAATGTTGTTCTATTATAAGTTTGGTTTGCATACCCCTCCTCGAAATCAATAGATTTCGGTCCTCCCTCAAGGGGAGGACATTTGATTTATTAATTTTATTCTAAATTACACTACCTTCAAAGACTTTATGAGCTTCTTCTCTATCATCAAAATGAATTGTTTTATCTTTCAAAATTTGATAGTTTTCATGCCCTTTTCCGGCAATCAATACAACGTCATTATTGTTTGCAATTGTTTTCAATAGTGCAATTGCAGTACCTCTATCCGGTTCAACAATTACGTTTTCAGTATTAACAGATTTCAAACCTGCAATGATATCAGTAATAATAACCTGCGGATCTTCAGAGCGAGGATTGTCGCTTGTAATAACAATTTTATCAGCCAATTTTTCAGCAATAGCACCCATCTTAGGTCGTTTTGTTGCATCTCTATCACCTCCGCAACCAAACAAGCAAATCAATTTGCCATCAGCTGGTGTAATCTCTCTTGCGGATTTCAAAACATTTTCCAATCCGTCTGGAGTGTGTGCGTAATCCACAATTACCAACGGTTTTTTTACTACAACTTCAAATCTGCCTGCAACACCTTTAACGTTTTGCAAAGCTTTTAATGCAACTTCAATATCAATTCCCATTGCAAGAGCTGAAGTTACTGCAGCAAGAACGTTATAAACGCTGAACATTCCGTTCATGTGAAGGTTTACTTTATGTTCCAATTTACCGCCATTATTAACGTGATCACCTGTAACAAGAGTAAATTCAGCACCATTCAATGAAAAATTAATATCTTTTGCCATAACATCACTTTGTTGTCTTACGCCGTAAGTGAAAACTCTTACGCCTTTTGGCACAACACTGATAAATCTGTCGGCATATTCATCATCTGCATTAATTACCGCAAACGCCGTTTTTTCTTCAGGAATTTCTTCCGCATCTTCTAAAGGAGCTTCTAAAGATTGGAATAACAAGGCTTTTGCCTTAAAATAATTATCCATTGTAATATGATAATCCAAATGATCTTGAGTTAGGTTTGTGAAAACCGCACCGTTAAACCTGCAACCACCAACACGGTTTTGATCCAATGCGTGCGAACTTACTTCCATTACAACATTATCGATTTTTTCGACATCTTTAATCATTCTCAATGTAGCCTGCAATTCAGGAGCCTGCGGAGTAGTGTGTTTCGCATCTCTATATTCACCGTTTGATGAAAGCTTATAACCTAAAGTTCCAATCAACGCACATTTTTGATTATTTTCTTCAAAGATTTTTTGAATTAAGTGAGTAACAGTAGTTTTTCCGTTTGTACCTGTAACCCCAATCAAATTAATCCCCTTTGAAGGGCAAGAATAAAATCTGTCTGCGATATCAGCAATTTTGTGGCGAGTTGATGAAACAACAACTTGAGGAATTTTTGTACCTTCTACTTTCCTTTCAACCAAAAGTGCTGCAGCACCTGAATTGATTGCATCTTGAGCAAATTCATGCCCGTCAGTATGCTCCCCAACCAAACAAACAAAGATATCACCTTTTTTAGTTGTTTTGGAATTGTATGAAATTCCGGTTATATCAATGTTTTTGAAATTGATTAAGTCTTTGTAATCCAAGTATTCAATTAATTCGTCAAGTTTCATTTATATCTCCTTTAGTATTTATATTTTAATTAATTCTTTCCGACAGGCGCAATTTTATCAGGTTTTAAGTTCATAATTCTTGCAATCTGTGTTGACACCTCATGAAAAACAGGGCCTGCAACTGTGTTTCCCCAAATAGCACCGACTTTCGCACTATCTACCATTACGTAAATCAACACTTGCGGATCAGATGCCGGCAAATAACCGATTGTAGAAGTGTATGTGTAAGGCGTATAACCTGCACCACCTTCTTTTGGTTTTCTTGAAGTACCTGTTTTTGCTGCGACATTATATCTATCCATCTTAATAACAGATTTACCGTTATTAACACTTGCTGCCAACAATCTGGTTACTGCTTGCGCCGTTTCCGGTTTTATAACCTGTGTATGATGGATTTTGTTATCATATTCTTCTTGTGAATATTTAATCACGTGCGGAGTAACTCTAACCCCGTTATTCGCCAAAGCCTGAACCGCAGAAATCATCTGAATTGCGGTAACAGAAGTACCATATCCGTACGCCATTGTTGCATGAATACCTTGATCCCAATGCGCCCAATATGGCAACAAACCAACTGATTCTCCAGGCAAATCAATTCCTGTTTTTGAACCAAAACCAAATTTTTTCAAAACTCCATAAAATTCAGCCGGTGACATTGTTTTTGCAACATTGATAGAGCCGATATTACTTGAGTGTTCAAACAAATATTCCAACGTAATGTTTCCAGGATATGGGTGAACTGCGTAATCGTAGTTTTTAATTTCCCATTTGCCGATAGTTGTTTTACCAGTATCAAGAACGGTTGAATGTTCTCCGATTTTGCCTAAATCCATTGCACTTGCAACAGTAATAGTTTTGAATGTAGATCCTGGAGGGAATACGTCTGTAAGTGTCCAGTTTTTCAACTGTTGAGGAGTTGCTTTGCGGTAATTGTTAGGGTCAAATGTCGGATATACGGCATAAGCCAAGATTTCGCCATTTTTGGGGTTCATTACAATTACAGTACCACGTTCTGCGTGCTTTTCATCAACCATCTTTTGAATTTCTTTTTCGCAAACATGTTGAATAGCCGCATCAATTGTTAATGTAACATTTTCACCTTTAGGGTTAGTAGTTGTCGCAACCGGATCGGTTGTAAAGTCATAAATAATCTTACCATCTCTGGTTCTTTGGTATTTTACGGTATTAATAACGTGTTCAAGCCTATCTTTTGCAGTGTATTCAATCCCGTTTGCAATATCTGCATCAAAGTTATAATACCCCAAGACATGCGCTGCTAGAGTTCCTTGCGGATATTCTCTTGTATTTTTCTTTCCTAAACTTATTTCTCTTAGGTGAAGTTTTGCGATTTGTTTTGTAGTACTTCTATCAATATCTTTTTTTAGGGTAATTACAGGACCCGGTTTTTTAAGCTTTTGTAATAAGGTATCTTTAGGCATTTTCAAGATAGGAGCAAGCATTTTAGCGAGTTCTTCCGGAGAATGGTCATAATCTGCAGGGTGTGCGTAAACATCTGAATAAACCTTGTCTGTTGCAAGTTTAATCCCGTTTCTGTCATAAATATCTCCACGCATAGAAAAAATTCTGCCAACACGTTGACTTCTCGCTCTAGCTCTATATTTGCCGACATCTACAACCTGTATAAAAAACAGATATATAATCAACAACGTCATAAATCCGGCAAAAAAGATATGCAAAAAGCCCAAAATTTGGTCAAAACTCTTGCTACGTTTTTCTATTTCATTTTCCGGCTCACGTCTTCGCAATCTATCATTATTTTATCCCTAAAACTATCCTCTTTAATTTTAGCATAAGTAATTTGAAAAAATGAAAATATTAATTAATTTGAAGAATATTAAAAATATTTTATTATATCAAACAATCTATTAACTAGTACTATTATAAATAATTATAATCACTACTTAGCGAAACAACAACAAAGCGGATATTGTTTGAGCGAAAAAGTACTGAGAATAGGCTGGATTACTTCGCTTTCGCTCGTAATGACGTAAAAATTTATTATTCATTAATATAGCGAGTTTATCCGCTCTAGTTGAGCTTAGTAGTGATTAAACAATCAGCGCGTTTCTCTTTCTTATCCAATATTCTTTCTCTTTTCATCGCAAAAAAGAGAAAGAATATTTGGTGCGGGGTATGGGGTGCAGAACGCCCATAATTTAATATTAACTTAAATTGTATTATATGCTATAATTCTTTTATGAAAAAATACGTTTTATTATTGGGTTTAATATTATCTGTAAACAGCTGTTTGGCGTTTGATGTGGTTTATCCGAAAAGAAACGAAACAACCATAAATTCAAATTCCACATTTTTTATCGGTTCTTCCGACAAACCTCTTAAAATTAACGGGCAAGATGTTCCGTTACACCAAACAGGAGCTTTTGCCTACGTTGTAAAACTTCAAAACGGCTCAAACACTTTCACTCTCCAAACCGATGATGAAAGACAAATTTTTGTAATAAACAAACCTATAATCAAGACAGAATGTAATCTTCCACTACAGTTTTTCAAATATCCGGAAACAAAATATTTTTACGTAACAACAGAAGGCGCACCACTGCGTTCAACTCCAATTGATGCAGGAATTAACAGAATGGCACATCTGCAAAGAAACGTAAATTTACTTATTGATGGAGAAAAAGGCGGTTTTTACAGAGTTATTTTGGGTGACAACCAATACGGATGGATTGCCAAAACCAATGTAAAACAATTTTCAAACTTCGAAATAACACCTGCCACAATGAGCGGATATGATTATATTGATAGTAATGAATTTTTTACATTCATTTTTCACTTAGACAAAAAAGTTCCATTTGAAATAGTTGAAAACGATCCGTTTTTAATCAAATTTTTCAACGTAAAAAATAATGAAAACAATATTTACACAATGGATTTGCCACTTAATGAAATGATGAATGGCAAAAAACGCATTGGTTATAGCGGAGAATATCAAGGGAATGATTTTGTTTTAAAAATCAGAAAACCATTACAAATACACGCTAAAAAGCCTTTAAAAAATATTAAAATCGCAATTGATGCAGGACATGGCGGAAACGAAGTCGGTGCAATCGGTTGTCTTGGCGACAAAGAAAAAGATATCAATTTATCTATCGCAAAATTTTTGGAAGAAGATTTGAAGAAAAAAGGCGCAAATGTCATTATGACAAGAGATGATGACATTTATGTAGGATTAAAAGATCGTGTCGATTTTGCAAATCGAGAAGATGCAGCGATTTTTATAAGTATTCATTGTAACGCCTTGCCTGACGGAGCTGATCCGAACAAAAATACGGGAACAAGTATTTATTACTATTACAATCAAGCAAAACCGCTTGCTGACGAGATTATGAACTCTGTAGTTTCTGAACTCGGAATAAATAATGACAAAGTTCGTCAAGGAAGTCTTGCCGTTGTAAGAAACACGGACGCTTTGAGTTTGTTAATTGAAACTTCATACCTCATAAATCCGCAAGACAATGCAAATTTAATCAATATTGATTTTCAAAAACAATACGCAAAAGCAATAACAGACGCTTTAGAAAAATATATTCAAGAGTAAAAAAGACGGGATGAAAAATCCCGTCTTTTACACTATATATCTGCGAATTATTTTGTTACATAGCTCAAAAGAGTTCTTACACCTGCGCCAGTTGCACCTGCAATAAATTCTTTTTGAGGTTTTTCAATATATGCAGTACCTGCAATATCAATGTGCGCCCATTTTGGACCTTCAACAAATTCTTGCAAGAATACACCGGCAGCAGAAGCTCCACCCATTCTTGAACCTGTGTTTTTCATATCTGCAATATCTGATTTCAAACTATCGAAATATTCTCTATCCATAGGAAGTTTCCAAAGTTTTTCACCTGCATCTTTTCCTGTTTCAATCAAACTTTCGATAAAGTTGTCATCATTTCCCATAATTCCTGAAATATGAGAACCAAGAGCAACTACGCAAGCTCCTGTCAATGTAGCAATATCAATAACTTCATCAACATTAAGTTCGCAAGCATAACACAAAGCATCTGCAAGAGTTAATCTACCTTCTGCATCGGTATTATCAACTT
>CALEJY010000113.1 GCA_937898445.1 uncultured Candidatus Melainabacteria bacterium
TTTTTCAATACCATCAGCCACATTCATTTTTTTGTACAATACCGCAAAAATTATCAACAATACTGCAAAGTTAAATGTGTTTGATTCTACTATGATATTCCAAAAATTTGCCAATTCGTTCATTAGTTAAGTATCCTGTTTACAAGTTCATTGTCTGAATTTTCGATATGTGTTTCTATTCCTAGAACTTTTGATGATATTACTTCTGCCAAGTCTTTTACCCTTGATTTGAGTTCTACTGAAGTTTGTTGTGCTTCATTTTGAAGATTTGATTTGGCAGAAGATATTTCATCTTGTGATTTTTGTTTCGCATTGTTTGTTAAGGTTTTAGAATTTTCATTCGCAGCATTAACTTTATCTGCAACAAGTTTTTTTGAATCAGAAGCCGATTTGTTTAATCTATCTTCTTTGTCTTTTAATATTGCATCTACTCTATTATTAGAATTAAGCGCATCAGACTTTGCGTCATCAATGAATTTTTGACGTTCATCCATAACGTTTTCTAATGGTTTGTAAAATATTTTGTTCATAATAATAGTGAATATTATAAAACTTATTGCTGATACTAAAAATGTTGCGTTAAATTCCATTTTCTTTACCTTCAATTTCTTAAGCGTTTGCTCTCACCTTTTTTACTTTGTGTAAATATCCATGTATGTAATCTTGAGAGTTAAACGCTAGTCATTGCTCTTACCTTTTTACTGCTTAGCAGCTTATTTTCCTAACAACATAAATGCGATTACGAATGCGTACAACGCACAAGCTTCTGATAAAGCTGCACCTAGTAGGAAGAAACCAAATGCTTTACCAGCAACTTCCGGTTGTCTTGAAACTGCATCCATCAAACCTTTTGTAGCAAAACCAATACCAAGTCCTGCGCCAACTGCACCAAAACCGATTGCAATACCTGCACCTAAGTGTGCCATTTGTGAAACTGTAGCTGTGTCTACCATAATTTTCTCCTTTTTATCTATAACTTTTTAAAGTTTAATTTTGTTTAGTGTTCTTCTCCTGTTGCTGAGCCGATATAAGCTATCGTCAACATCATAAATACAGTTGCCTGAATAAATGCAACCAATATTTCAAATAACATAATCGGAAGTGGCAAGAAATATGCCAACCCACCTAATGCTATTGATACGAGAATTTCTCCCGCAAATACGTTCGCAAAAAGTCGGATTGCCAAACTTAGAGGTCTTGTAACCATTTCTAGCACTTCGACTAATGCCATGACAATTCCGGTAAAGCTTAATTCGTGCAAGAAAAATTTTGCACCTTTCGCTTTAATACCCATTGTAACGTAATATATTAAAACGATTACTGCCATTGCAGCAGTCAAGTTAATATCATTTGTTGGGGATGCAAGTTCTGCACCGTTTTTCAAATTGATTATTCTCAAAGGAAGTTGTCCCATCAAGTTTGCTGTGATAATAAACAAAAATAATGATGCAACCAATGGAATATGTCGTCTGTTGTCGTTTGCAACCATAGTATCAAGTGTTCCGTAGAAAAATTTCATAATGCTTTCTGATATCGCTTGAAGTTTTCCGGGAATTATTGACAAATGTCTTGTAGCAAGTATTGCGAAAATAATTACAACAAGCATTGCAAACCACATTGTAAAAATTGTATCCAAATTTAAAGATATAGCATGCCCTAAAATCTTTAATGTGTAAATCCAATGTTCCATGTTTTCTCTCCCTTGTGACTTAATTTTAACTCGTAAAAAAAAAATCGCAAATTTTTTTTGTTTAGGTTACTATAGTAATATAAATTATATGTTAGGGGATAAAATGAATATTATTCAATTGGAAGAAGTAAATTCTACCAACCTTTATGCTAAGGAAAATCTTGATAGTCTTGAAGATAAAACGGTTATTATTGCAAATTCACAAACTTGTGGTAGAGGCAGATTTGACAGAAAATGGGTTGATTTGGGCGTAGGTAATTTGTTCATGACAATAGTTTTGAAACCTTCAAATTCGTTTGAAGAAGTTTATGCAAATTTAACTCAATATTTATCTGTAGTATTAGCAAAAGTCTTAGAAGAATACGGCTTATCTCCAAAAATTAAATGGCCCAATGATGTCATGGTTAATGATGGTAAAATTTCTGGGATTTTATCTGAAACAGTCATGCAAGGTAATAATTTTAAAGGTTTGGTTCTCGGTATTGGTGTTAATTTGAATGCTGATAAGGATGATTTAAAACAGATTAAAGAAAGAGTTGCAACCGCTTTAAATATTGAATTAGAAAGAGAGTATATAGATAAAAAGTTGTTCACAGAAAAATTGTTGATTGAATTTTTTAAGAACTATGAAGAATTTCTCAAGAATGGTTTTTCTATGATAAAAAAATATTATGTTGATAGGTGTAACTTTTTAGGAAAAGAGATTTCCGTAAAAGTTTTCAATGACAAAAAATCGGGTGTAGCTAAAGAAATCAATGATAGTGGCGAGCTTGTAATTGAAGATGGTAAAAACGAGTTTATATTAACAATGGGAGATATTTTATGAGTGGTGAAAATTGGATTTTAGGATTAACTCTAATGGCAATCGGAATGGGATTTGTGCTTCTGTTCCTGTGTTTGTTGATTGTTTCAATGCGCATAATGTCAGCGATTGTCTTGTATTTGAACAAAATTTTTCCTGAAAAAATTGAAACAGTTCAAAAAGCAGTGAAAAAAATTGTTTCTGATGATGATGAAGCAATTGCAGTCGCATTGGCTGCGGTAATGGCAAGAAAGTAAGTTTAGGAAGGGTAAATATATGGGTAAAAAACAAATTAAAGTAATGGATACATCTTTTAGAGATGGTTTTCAATCAGTTTATGGCGCAAGAGTGTTTGTTGATGATTTTATTCCTGCGCTAAAAGCTGCAGTTGATGCAGGTATTAGACATTTTGAAGTTGCAGGTGGCGCAAGATTTCAATCTCCAATTTTCTATTGCAGAGAAAATGCTTTTGACACTATGGATAAAATCAGAGCTGCCGTTGGTTCTGATATTAATTTGCAAAGTTTGGCAAGAGGTGTAAACGTTGTAGGACTTGATTCGCAACCTCGTGATATTATCAATCTTCATGCCAAAATGTTCAAAAAGCATGGGGTTACAACTGTTAGAAACTTTGATGCTTTGAATGATGTTAATAACTTGATTTATTCAGGTCAATGTATTAAAGATAATGGTTTGAACCATGAAGTTACAATTACTATGATGGAACTTCCGATTGGTTGTCAGGGAGCGCATGATGCTGAGTTTTATGAAAGAGTATTGAGAAATATTCTTGATGCAGGAATTCCGTTTGATAGTTTGGCTTATAAAGATGCGTCAGGAACTTCAAATCCTAGAAAGGTTTATGAAACTGTAAAACGAGCAAGAGAAATTTTAGGTGCTGATGCTCATATTCGTTTCCATTCACATGAAACTGCAGGAACCGGTTTGGCTGCATATTTAGCTGCTCTTGATGGTGGTGCTGACGGAATTGATTTGTCTATGAAACCGGTTTCAGGTGGAACTGCTCAACCTGATATTGTTTCAATGTGGCATGCTTTGAAAGGCACTGAATATGATTTAGGTTTGGATATTGAAAAAATTCTTGAAACAGAAGAAATTTTCAAAGAATGTATGAAAGATTACTTCTTGCCGCCAGAAGCTTTGGCAGTAAACCCTATGATTATTCAATCTCCACTTCCGGGAGGAGCTTTAACTGCAAACACTCAAATGTTAAGAGATAACAATTTGATGGACAGATATCCTGAAATTGTTGCTGCGATGAAAGAAGTTGTTGAAAAAGGCGGTTTTGGAACATCTGTAACCCCTGTTTCTCAATTCTATTTCCAACAAGCATACAATAACGTTATTAAAGGTCATTGGGTTGAAATAGCTCCGGGATATGGAAAAATGGTTCTTGGATATTTTGGTAAAACTCCATGCGAACCTGATGCCGAAGTTGTTCGAATTGCTTCTGAACAGTTAGGTTTAGAACCAACTACTGAAAAAGTTGTTGATATCAATGATAGGGATGAAACAAAAGGAATTGCTGCAGCAACAAAACGCCTTGAAGATGCCGGTTTGCCTGTAAATGATGAAAATATCTTTATTTCGGCTGCTTGTAAAGAAAAAGGTATTTTGTTCTTGCAAGGTAAAGGAACAATTGGTGTTAGAAAATGTGAAAAGAATGAAACAGAACCATCTATTGATAACAATGAAAAAGAATTTACTGTTACTGTTAACGGTAAAAAATATGGAATTGAATTGGATGGTAAAAAAGCTGTTGTTAACGGCAAAACTTATGATTTTGATGTTAAAACAGGTATTGAAAAAACGTCAGGTTCAACAGGCGATGGCGAGCCTGTAAAAGCTGCTTTACCTGGAACTGTTTTGAGAGTAAATGTTTCTGTTGGTGATAGCGTTGCGGAAGGTGATGTTATTGCGGTAGTTGAGGCTATGAAAATGGAAACTGAAATCAAATCTCCGTTAGCAGGAACAATTAAAGAGGTCGATATAGATGCTGGTGATAAGGTTAAAACCGGCGACATTTTGGTAACTATCGATTAGAATAGGAGAAATAAAGAATGAATTTAGTAGACAGTTTATACAAATTATGGCAATCTACAGGTATTGCAAACTTTATTCAACCTGTTGATCCGAATATTACAAACGGTTTTGAACAATTTCTACATCAATTCGGTTCTCCGATTATGATTGTAGTTTGTTTGTTCTTGTTGTGGTTAGGTATTAAAAAACAATTTGAACCATTGTTGTTAGTTCCGATTGCTTTTGGTGGTTTGTTGTCAAATATTCCGGTTGCAGGAATTGCCGAACCAACAGGCTTTTTAGGAATTATTTATGAATTTGGTATTCATCAAGGCTTGTTCCCATTAATTATTTTTATGGGTGTTGGTGCAATGACAGATTTTGGACCATTGATTGCCAATCCTAAAACTGCGCTTTTAGGTGGTGCAGCACAATTTGGTATATTTGGCGCATTGCTTTTAGCTTTGTGTGTATTTGGTTTTACACTACCACAATCAGGCGCAATCGGGATTATCGGCGGCGCTGACGGCCCAACATCAATTTATGTAACTTCAAAACTTGCTCCTGAATTGTTGGGTGCAATCGCTGTTGCTGCATATTCTTATATGGCATTAGTTCCTGTAATTCAGCCACCTATTATGAAATTTTTCACAACTAAGGCTGAAAGAGAAATCCAGATGACACAGTTGAGAGAAGTTACAAAACGTGAAAAGATTGTGTTCCCTCTTGTTGTATTGGGGCTTTGCATAATCTTTTTACCTGATGCCTGTCCGTTAGTTGGAGCTTTGACTTTTGGTAATATTTGTAAAGAATGCGGTGTTGTAGAAAGACTTTCTGACACTATGCAGAATGCTTTAATCAATATTGTTACAATATTTTTGGGACTTTCTGTCGGTTCAAAATTGTCAGCAGATCAATTTTTGACATTGCAAACTTTATTTATTTTGATTTTAGGAATTTTGGCATTTTCATTTGCAACGGCTGCAGGTGTTATATTTGCCAAAACAATGAACTTGTTCTCTAAAAACAAAATTAATCCATTGATTGGTGCTGCAGGGGTTTCTGCAGTTCCGATGGCTGCAAGGGTTGCAAACAAAGTAGGTTTGGAAGCTAACCCTCAAAACTATTTGTTAATGCATGCAATGGGACCAAATGTTGCAGGTGTAATCGGTTCTGCTGTTGCTGCAGGTATTCTGTTAGCTCTTTGCAACTAAATAACAATTCTTTAATTAAAAAAAAAGACCGTATTAATTGCGGTCTTTTTTTATAATGTTATATCTATTTCGTCACCTAATGTCTTAATTATAGATTTGGAATGTTGCTGCAAATCTAATTTTTTAGCATTTGGATTGTGTGTAATAAAATTTTTCATATTCTCTGTAGCTTCTGCAATTTCCGGATATTTGTCAGTTATTTGTTTTCCAATTTCTGACAAAAAATATCTGTAACCTCGCCAACCTGTGCTTTTAATTTTTTTAGGCCAAAGGTTATCAATTACCGGTTTTAAATCAGCGACAGAGTCGCTTTCAATACATCTTAATGTTGTTGTTTCTAATATATTAACTGTTCTAAATTTTGTTCCGAATGATACGTTGTTTTGAATTTCCATATGTTTATATTAAATACAAATAAAAATTTTTTTGCTATTATAATAAATATAAAAATAGGGGAGAAAATTATGAAAAAATTAGCGATTTTAGGTTCTGCAAAAAGTTGTGTTTTAGAAGATATTTTGAAATATTTTAATGGTAAAGATGTTGAAATAACTTGTTTGTCTGATGATGAGCATTGTGAATTTTTCAAAAAAGCTAAAGAATTAAATGAAAATACAAAATTATTACCGTATGAAATTAATGTAGAATATTTTTCATCACATGATGTTGATTTGGTTGCCGTTTGTGATTATAGAAAAGTTTTACAAAAAGAAGTTTTTGAAACAAACAAATTTATTAATATTCATGGCTCTTTACTTCCTGCGTTTAGAGGAGCTGATGAGATAAGTAGAGCTTTTATGGCCGGAGTGAAGGTTTCTGGCGTTACGGTGCATAAATTGACTGAAGATATTGAAAGAGATGAAATTATTGCTCAATATCCTATTTTGATTGAAAATTTAACACATTTTGATGAATTTGAAGAAAATATTTATAAACTAGAAGGAATGCTTTATCCTATAGTTATTGATAAAGTATTGAGAGATGAAGTATTTGATTTTTCTGATTTCTTAACATCGGGAGGATGTGGCGGTTCATGTGGTGGATGTGAAGGGTGTCACTAGTTTTTAGCCCTTTTTATAATTATACAATCCTTTTCAACAGAAAATTCTAATTTGTCTTTTACAGGATTGATTTTTAACAAATTTAAAATCGGAAGCGGTATTATAACTCCCCAGCTGTTTCCGATTTGTATTATTTTTCTAATCATAAAACCTTCTTAATATTGTAACAATGTTATAACCATTATTGCAAATATTTTGTGTAAAAGGTTATAATAATGTTATAACACAAGGAGATGATATGAGATATAAAGGTTTTACTTTGGCAGAAGTTTTAATAACATTAGGGGTAATTGGTGTTGTTGCGGCAATGACTTTACCAACTTTAATTCAAGAGCATAGGGAAAAAGCTCGTGTTACACAGGTTAAGAAAGCGTATTCAATATTGTCGCAAGCTTTTACAATGGCAGTCCAAGAATATGGAGATATTGAGGACTGGGAGTTAACAACAACTTCCACTGGTAAAACAGATGAAGATGGAAATGCAGTATATGAAACTTCTGGTCAAATTCTTCTTCGCAACAGATTAGCTCAATATGTAAAACAGTTAGACAGACCAAATAAGTTGGAATTTAGGTCTTTTAAAGCTCTTGATGGAAGATATTTTAAATCTGACACATACACAAGTTTTGATACTGATACTGGTTTCTTTTTAGCTGATGGAACTTATGTTAATGTTGGTTGGGTAAATTTAGGTTGTTCAAATTCAATTGTTGCATGTGGAGATTTGTTTGTGTTTTTACCTCCACAAAGGGATGCGAAAATGGGTGTTAATTGGTTTAATTTTTATGTTTCTCCAACAGGTATTCAACCTATGGGAGCAGAAAAAGATGCCCGAAGAAGTTTTGAGAAATATTGTGATATAAAAAATTCAGAAGGATTAGGCTCAATGGAGCAAGGCAGAGCGTGTACTGCTTGGGTAATTTATAATGGAAATATGGATTATTTGCATTGTAACGATTTGTCTTGGCATGGCAAAACTAAATGCAAATAAAAATAGTTATTTAGGGTTAGTGCTTTTTTTTCAAACTTTTTGTATAATTAGAGTACAGAATAGAAAGAGGGGCGAACATGTCAATAGATGATGCGTTAGTAATGATTTTGGCAGGCGGAGAAGGAAAAAGACTTTATCCTTTGACTAAGGATAGAGCAAAGCCTGCAGTTCCATTCGGTGGAAGATATAGGATTATTGATTTTGTATTAAACAATTTTATTAATTCTGGATTTTTTAAGATTAAAGTTTTAACTCAATACAAATCTGATTCGCTGAATAAACACATCACTAGAGGATGGGCTTTGTCACCATTTTTGAACCAATATGTTGATTTAGCTCCTGCTCAAATGAGGACAGGTTCTGATTGGTATAGAGGAACTGCTGATGCAATTTATCAGAATGTTTTTCATATTACAGATGAAGATCCAGACTATGTTTGTATTTTTGGTGGTGACCATATTTACAAAATGGA
>CALEJY010000114.1 GCA_937898445.1 uncultured Candidatus Melainabacteria bacterium
TAAGTCACGATCCTTCTGTTGCTATTTAAACAAAAACAAAAGCGATATGCAGGAGATATATCGATAAGGTCTATTCACTATTCACCACTCACAATTCACTAATTTTTACCGATAAGGACTTTTCACGTTTCACTTCTCACTTTTCACTCAAGCAGCCACATCTATTCATCTATCAAAACTCTATCAAGGCAGGCTTTTGGTGAATATTGCCATTCTCTGAATGTTATTCTTTTTACCTTAAATCCTGAACGTTCAATGATAGCTTGTTTTTTCATATTTGAAATATGAGATTTTGTTTTGTCCTCAACGCCATCAATTTCTATAACGAATTTGTCATCTACAAGCAAATCTGCACTTAAACCGGCGATATCAGCACCTGCAACAACTCTATGATCAAGTTCTCGAATTTTGTCCGCAACTTCTCTTTCTAGTGAGTTTTTATAAATATTTTCATCGATTTCACCAGACAAAACAGCTTGTTTTTTGTCTTGATAGTATTGCATATAAGAAACGTAGTTTCTAAAATGTCCGTCAGGCAACTCTCTTGGATTTCTTGAAACAAAGTTTATAACCTTATTTCTGCCACGAGTAATTGCAACATTAAACAAATTCGCTTTTTGCATAAACATTAAACTTTGCGTATAGCTATTGTCCGCAACCGCCCATGAAATCATCATAATATCACGTTCATCACCTTGAAACGTATGCGCAGTACCGATTTCAATTTGGTGTTTCTTAATCATATAATCTGACAAAACTTTTGAAACAGAAACTTTCAACTGTTCAACCTGCGCCCTGAATGGAGATATAATTCCGACAGTAACTGGATTGTCAGGATTTTTACGTTCATCCTCAATGATTATTTCGTGCAATCGTTTGACTAATGCCTCAATTTCAGGAAGATTTCGTGTTGCGTCAAAATCAACTTTTCCATCAACAACCTCAACTAGTTCAAGTACATTTTCATCCGGTTTATCTTTTCTCATCACACGTATTCTGTCGTTGTAAAACTCGTGGTTTGAGAAATTGATAATCGGCGGAAGGCTTCTGAAATGCTCATCTAACATAACAGAGTTCATTGAATAATAATCCGCCAAATCAAACATTGAATTTGTTCTAAATCTCCACATCAATTGGTATTTGTCAGGAATTCCATATTGGCTCAAGAATGATTGTTCTTTCGCTTTTTCAAGGAATGAAAGGTGCGGAAGTTGTTTGTCATCACCAACAATTACTGCACGCTTTGCCCTAAACAAAATCGGGAAACAACTTGCAATATCGCATTGAGAAGCCTCATCAATAATTGCAACATCAAACATTCCTGGTTTTAGTGGCAAAGAATCCGATACTGCGTAAGTTGTAACGCACCAGCAAGGGAATGCCTCTAAAAGTGGTCTAAAATCTTCTTCTTCCAATATATTGGTTTGTAGACGTTTTCTGTTTGCAACAAGAGATTTTGCGTGAACTTTTAACCTTCTGCGTTTGTTTTCGTCACGAAGAAGTTCTTTCAATGCCTCACGACGTTTGTTTTTCAGAATATTTGTCGCAAGTGATTTTTGCTTGCGTTTCATTGTTCTGATTTGTTCTGCCAACATGTGAAGATTGCCTGTTTTTTGGATATCTGCTTCAATTTTTCTCAAAGACCATTCCATATTGGCAAATTCCAACTCTTGTTTAAGTTTTCCGATAGTTTCATAATTTACGTCAAAATCTTTTAGGTTAAGAATTTTCTTTAATTGACCTAAACTTGTAAAATTAGCGATTTTTGAAATAAATCCGGCTTTTTCCATATTGTGTTCAAGCACTTTTACAATGCCTGCAACCATATCGATTTCACCTTTTTTAAGAGTTTTTTTGATATATTCTTTTTTGCCTAAGATTTTTTCTTGTTCTTCAACTTCTTCCAACTTGTCATGCCAGTTTTTTTCAAGCTTAATGATGGTTTCAGACTTGTTTTCCATATTTTTAAGCATATCAAGATGGTCTTTCATATCTTTCGTATCGACAAGAAGAATATCTTCCACATCATCATCAAGATCTGAATTGTTTTGGGCAAGCAAATTGTTTAATTCTTCGCTCAACTGTCTTTGATAATTCAAACGACCGGCTCTCAGTGCCATGTGACTTGCGCCTAAATCGTTTAACCTTTCAGCTACAACATCAACCGCTTTGTCCATACGAGATGCGACAAGAACAGTTTTACCGTTTGCAACAAGGTGCGCAACAAGGTTTACAATCGTTTGTGACTTACCTGTTCCCGGAGGTCCTTGTACTGCGACAAATTTACTGTTATCAATATTTTTTACAACCTGCAATTGGCTGTCACTCAATGATAAAGGTGTAATCGGATAAAAATCAGTAATTTTATTCATATCCTTCATCGGAACTGATTTTTCTTTGCTTTGTGAATATTCTTCATTAATAATGCTCAAAGCAGTTTCTCTATAAATCCCTGAAGGTTTTTCGGCGATTTGAGTTAGTTCATGCAAAACCCCAGCCGTTACAGAAGGGCGTTTCGTCAAAATTATTGCGCTTTGCGGAGTTACTGCGATTTTTTCTAACTTAACTTTTTGTTTAACCTGTTCTGTTTCTTCTTCCTCGATAATTTCTTCTACATTTTCGCCATCAATTTTTTCTTTATAAAAATCTTTTGATTTAGAAACATTGTCATCTTCCTTGTAATCATCAACATTTGTTGCGATTTCAATTTCAGGAACAAGAGATTTTAAAGTTGTTAAAAAGATATCCAATTTTTCTTGCGTAATAGGTAAATCCGGCACAACATCCAAAATTCCTTCTAACAACAAATCAACTTCGTCTTCATCATCGTTTTTGCGCATAAGAGCTGCAAGCGCACCTGTATTAAGCGACAAAACCTCATCTAAAGGGAAACAATTTATATTAACACCATTACGTTCCAACTTACATGGCATATACAAAAGCGGTGTCAAAAACTCGTTTTGGCGTTTGCTTTTAGAACTTTTGCCAACCAAAAACAAATACCCGTAAATCAAATACTTATCTTTTTGTCCCAAATCACTCTGTATCATCAATTCAGTTAATTTAGGGTCACTACCTTCCAATGAAATAAATTCTGCACCGGTTGAAAATAACTGTTCTTCACCCTTCAAAAAAATCCACTTGTTATCTTTATCACCCTTCAAATTTCTAAAGGTCGAACTTTTAACTTCTTCCCTCACACAATCATGAAGATATTGGCTTAATTTTTTTATAAAACTGTTATTGAATGCTGAATTTATTGCACGTGA
>CALEJY010000115.1 GCA_937898445.1 uncultured Candidatus Melainabacteria bacterium
AATACCAAATGATGTTAATCAAAATGAAAACCACATTAAATTGGATAAGGTTTTTAATGATTCTAATGTCTATTAGCTTTTTGCGTAGAATTATAATAAGTCTTCAGATTTATGATTAAGAAATCAACTATTCGATTTACGTTACTAACGCTCCGCCATTAGTGAAAAATACGAACAAGAAGGATATCTTTGAGTTCGTATTTTTCATTTAGAGTTTTTTCAGTAATTTATCCATTATCTTTTATAGACTTACACAAACCACCTTGTTTTTTACAAGGTATTATTTAGTATCAATATTAACAATATCATACTTTAAATACATTTCATTTATTATGTCTATAAAAATATGAAATACTAATAGTGTCACACCCCAATGTATTTCTTCCTTTTTAAGACTTTTGAAGTGTACAAATTTGTTTCTTAAATTTAATCCAAGGTCATTTGATATATACAACAAGAAGTATCTTAAAACTTTTAAATGATCCATCCCTAACAAGTCAACTATTTCTTTATTGTTTTCGTTTATCAAATCTCCCAGCGTATACCAATCATCTTTCATATACTCATCAGTTTTATTAGTTTTATAATATAAATACAATATTTTTTCTGTTAATCCTAATATATAAACAATTAACGCATAATTTAGTCCAGTCTGCAGAAACTTATTTGTATCTTTATACGATTGAAAAATAACAATTAACATATTAAGTAAAATATTTAAATCTTCTTCAAATTCTGTATCTTCATAATTTAAGCCCATCTCTTCACAATCATATTTTATTAAAGATGAAATCATCCCAATAAAATCTTTCACCTTATCTGAATTTAAAAAATTATTCAACATTATACTTGCCAATTGGTTGAAAACTTGCAAATGTTCTTGTTTACTTATTGTAAAATAATCATCGTGCGGGGTTGTAGTAGAACAAATTTTATCTACCAAGCTGTCAACTTTATCTTTACCAATTGTTTCATAATAACTTATAAATTTTTTATTTTGTTTTACATGAGTCAAATTTAAAATTCTAATATTCCATGGAATATTTTCATTGTTTAGATATTGCAAAATCTGTTTTGTAGGTATTTCCACTGAAAATTCTTGCCCATGTTTTTTTAAATAAGCATCTTTTATTGCTTCTAAACTTTTATATTTTTCATCGAACTCATTTGCTTTATAGTGTTTAATTTCTATTAAGAAATCCAAAATACTTTTACAGATAAAATCATATTCTAAAACATTATCTTCATTTATTTTCTCAAATGTTTCATTCCCATATTGAACAATTTTTTCTATCGTAATTTCTGTTAAAGTTTTTTCTAAATCTTTTTTTATAAATGTTTTTAACATTATAAAAAAAGATTTTAGCCCACTAAATTTAATCTCATAAAAATGTTTTTCATCAAGTAGTGCTTTTCGTAACTCTTTATTTTTTAACAGAAAATTTTGCAATTTGTTAAAATTGTATAAAATTAAATAAAATCGCTGATTTATTAAATAATCAAATACTTCTATACATGCGCTAGAATATTTTATTGCAATATCGAGTAATTCTTCATTAGCCCCCTTCATTTTAGACGAAAAAAGTTCCTTATAATTTTTTGTAAAATATGTAATAATCTCTTTAGGTTTATAATCATTTTTAATTCTAATTACAAAATTTAAGATATCTTCAACAATCTGTTTTTTCTCATCAATAACAAACTCAAGCATTTCAGTAAATTTACTATATTTTGAAATAAACAAATAATCAATAAAATCATCAAATGTGTTTATACATAATTCTTTACCACTATAGTAATCAATTATCATTTTTTTATTTTCAATTAAAGACTGCAGTTCCCAGCCCGTAGACATATCATTTTTGCCAAAATAATGAAACTTGTAATGTTCTATATTATCACCAATTTTTTCAACTATGTTCATATTTTTCTCCAACGTTTTTTTATATTATAACATATAAAATTATGGTTTTGTATATTTTACAGCAAATTCCTATTTATCTCTGCCGTTCGTTGACCTTATCGTAGCAGAATTTGGTTGCAGATGTAAATGGAAAAAATTATTGCTTATACAATTAAACATAAATATTTATATCGCGCTTTTAGTGTAAGTCCTTCTTGTTTCATCACTTGCATACAATAAAAGCTCACCAGCACTAACAACGACACAATATCCTTCTTTTTCAAGTATAGCGGATATGTTTCTTGTCGCCTGTCGAGAATTATTTATAAGTTCGTTCAAACTAGTTGAATTCGACGAATCGTTTTCGTGGTCGCTAAATTTGATTATATCCCAATAGGTGGGTGATAAATAATAAATTGAACATTGTTGATGCAATAGCAGCCTATTATATTGAAAAATTTATAGCATTATGATATAATAAAACAAATAAATTTAGGAGAAACTTGTTTGTCAAATAAAAATTATTCATTGGGAGCTTATAAGCTGTTACTAATAACTCTAATTACCTCTCTATCCATTACAGGTATTAGTTATTTGGATAGTAAAATTTGGAATATTGTTATGATAGTAATTGGAATGCTTGCTTACTCAATTGTTGGCATATTATTTTCTTTGGGTTTACTTCATGGAAAAAATGCAGGCAAAGAAGCATATGCTTTTGTTTTTATTATCTTGTTGATTTTAGGCTATTGTGTTTATAGTGGAATAGTTGCAATTCAAAATTGGATTAAAATATGGCCACTATATGTGAAAATCGTAGTGCCAAGCTTGCTTTTTTCAGCGGTAATTATTGTTACAATATTCTACTTACTAAAAAAGCATAAGAAAAATAATAAAAATGACGAGGTAAATACTTATTAATTAAAGTATAGAACATATACGTTTCTTATTTATTTATACATTGCATTGCGATGCAGCAAAAGAAAACCGAGCGTGTTTTGCTCGGTTTTTGATTTCAAATTTGTCCCGCCTATGCCGTTTGCGATAGGTTTTTGAACCTGCGATAAAGCAGGGTGGGTACTTGCTACCGACGAGTTTCGGTTTTCCTCTGTGCCGTCAGGCAAGGCATAACACCCGTCGTCGAACGCGCAATCCCTTTTTATAAGTGTGGCCCAAAACGTTATCGCAGTTATCGAACATCGCAGGACTAATTATATTTTACGTAAAAAAAGTTAAAAATAAACCAAAAAGACCGTCAAAGCGCTTTATCTCTGGAAATTTTTATGTTATAATACATCTGTTTCAAACGATGCTGGTATGGCTCAGTCGGTAGAGCAGCTGATTCGTAATCAGCAGGTCGGCGGTTCAAGTCC
>CALEJY010000116.1 GCA_937898445.1 uncultured Candidatus Melainabacteria bacterium
CCTGACGATATCGAAAAAACAGAAACCGCAGCAAGAGAGGCTCGATATGAATTTTTTAAAAGATGTGCCGAAAAATTCAATTCAAACATAGTTTTTACCGCACACAATTATAACGATAACGCAGAAACAGTTCTTTATCGAATTATAAAAGGAACCGGAACTAGCGGATTACAAGGGATTTCGGAGCATAGAGAGATTTTTTACAGACCACTTTTAAAAACTTCAAGAAAAGAAATTGAAAAATACGTAAAAGACAATAATTTGTCGCCAAATATCGACAGTTCTAATTCTAACCCTAAATATAAAAGAAATTTTATTCGCCATAAAATCATTCCGCTTTTGCAAGATATTAATCCAAATGTCAAAGATGCTCTAAATTCTTTGTCAGAATTGGCTAAAGAAGATAATGAGTTAATAAATTCTAAATTGAATAATGATATCTTAAACTCACCTCCAATTGAACAAAAAAGAATTATTTATAACATTTTGTTAGAAAATAAAATTGATTATGACAGAGAAAAAATCGAAAATATTCAAAAATTTATAGATGAAAACAAATCGTCAAAATCTGGGAAAACTTTGTCATTAACAGATGATTTGTGGTTGTTTGTTAATAATAAAAAGGTTGAAGTTATCTCTAAAACAGAAAAAAATAATGATGAGATTTCTATAAAAGAATGTGGGGATTATAACTTTGACGGGAAAACATTTTCAATTCAAAAATATGATAAAATTCCTGAAAAATATCCTAAAGATAAAGATTTCGCAGCATATATAAGTATTGATAAAATTGATTTTACTCTACGCCACAGAAAAGATGGAGATAAAATCCATCCGTTAGGCTCAAAAGGTTCGCAAAAATTAAAAAAATATTTAAACGAAAAGAAAATTCCTCAACATAAAAAAGATAATTTATTCTTGTTATGCAATGAAAACGAAGTTCTTTGGGTTGCAGGAATTGGAATTAGTGAAAAAATAAAGGTTGTAAATAAACCAACACACATGATAACATTGAAATAGAAAGGTTTGGTTATGGATATAAACAAATTAAAAATATTATTTACGGAAGAAGAAATTCAAAACAGAATTAAAGAACTTGCTCAAGAAATGAACGAATTTTATAAAGGAGAAGAAGTAATTGCAATTTGCGTATTGAAAGGTGCAGTTATGTTTGCGGTTGATTTGATAAAACATCTTGATATGCCTTTAAAACTGGAATTTATCAGATTGTCCAGCTACAATGGCGGGACAACAACTACAGGGAAAGTCAACGCAGTCGATATTTCTCTACCAGATTTGAACGGCAAAAACGTTTTAATTATTGAAGATATCGTTGATACAGGTTTGACTGCAAAATTTTTATTAGACTTTTTGCACTGCAATTTCCACGCAAAATCCGTTAAGTTCTGCTCATTATTAGACAAAAAAATAACACGTATCGCAGATGTTGATGCTGATTATTACGGTTTTGAAGTTGATGACAAATTCTTAATCGGTTATGGTTTGGATTACGACGGCTATTATAGAAATCTAAGATACATCGGCTATATGGACAAAGCTGATTTGGAGTAAGTTTTGGGAAAGTTTGAAAAAGCAACGGAATTAATACAAGAATTTTATAAAATCGAAGGAGAGAATTTTTCCGACGAGATTTTTGTAGTGCTAAAAAAAATTATTGATTTTAATTCCGGCTACATTGTTTTTTCAAACTCTGAAAATATTGAGTATTCTTATAATCCACAAGTTTCAAAACTCTCAGAATTGCGTCAAAACAATCTAACAGAAGATTTAATTTTCAAACACACAACATTTGGGCAAATAATCATCACTGGAGAAAATTTTTCTTCCGATGATAAAAAAATCTTCAAAACTTGCGCAGCTATAATTTCTAATATCATAAAAGATTTTGAAGTTTCAAAAGTTATAAAAATGCAGCTAAACGCCTTGCAACAAGGCTATATTGACGTAAAAAAAAGTAATCAAAAAATCAAAGAAGCAGAACAGGTCAAAACTAAATTTATCTCTCATGTTTCGCACGAGCTTAGAACGCCAATAAATTCGATTTTGGGCTATTCTGAATTGTTGGGGGAAGAATTTACCGGAACACTAACCGACAAACAAAAAGAATTTGTAAATGATATAAAAATCTCAGCACTACATCTTTTAGGAATGGTTAATGAAATCCTTGATATGTCTAAGATTGAGGCAGGAGCTATAAAACTCAATTTGAGAAAATTTGAAATTGTTCCTTGCATAAAGGAAGTTATAAATATAATAAATCCACTACTTTTACAGAAAAAACAAACCTTACAAACAGAATTATGTAATTTTGAAATAAAAGCGGATTACAACAAAATCCAACAAATTCTATTCAATCTGTTGAGCAACGCCATAAAATACACACCTGATAATGGCGAAATTTCAATAAAATGCTATAATGACACAACAAACGCAATAATTGAAATTAAAGATAACGGAATTGGGATTGAGAAAAAAGATTTAAAACGAATTTTTAACAAATTTGAACAAATCGGAGAACCTCAGCAAAACTCGACAGGACTAGGACTTGCGATAACTAAAGAGCTTATAAATATCCATAACGGAGAAATTAGTGTTAATAGTGAACCAAATAAGGGAACAGTATTTATAGTTCGCATCCCATTATAGAGTTGTTTTTTATTTCATAATATGTTACAATTCTTATAGTCGCACAGTATGAGAGGAGTTTAACAACATGGCATCCATAAAAGACGCATTTGACGAATCGTTTCAAGATAACCACGCAATTATAAAGTACATAATCTTTGCTTTACCTGTATTTTATTGTATTTATCTTTATACAAACAACAATATGGGCGGCTTTTGGACAATGGCATCAATCACATTTTTGATGTTATTTGGAATTTTAATCAAATGCACGGCAAACGTTAGAAACGGTAAAGATGCAGTTTTGCCATCATTCAATATTTTTGGAATACTTTGGGCTGGTTTGAAAGGCACAATCGCACTTGGACCATCAATTGCCATTAACTCTTGGCTTGCCACTTTAGTTAACCAAAATTTATTACCGAACATCTTTGTAGAACCAAATACTTTGATGGTATTTCAAGGCATTGTTTGGGCATTGTTCGGCTCTGTAATGTTGACAGGATATTTATGTTACGCAAAAACATTCAAAATCGCTGATGCTTACAATTTCAAAACAATTTCAGAATCATGTATTGATATTTTGGTTGCAGTATTATTTATGATTCCACAAGTTTTACTTGCAAACGCAATACTAATCATCCCTGTTTCATACGTAATTTGGGTATTTTTCGGATTACCTAGTCCGATTGCAAACTTCTATTGGAGTATGGTTTTGATATTCAACCTTGCAATGTGCGGTCATTATCTTGCACAAATGGATTATGAAGCAATCAAAAAAGAAGATGATGTATAAAAAATTATAACAAAAACTCAAAAGGTGGAATAATTAAATTCCACCTTTTTTAATGCTTATTTTTTATCATTCAACATTTCACGCATCTTTTTCAACTTATCACGAATTTCGGCAGCTCGTTCAAAATCAAGAATTTTAGCGGCTTTGTGCATATCTTTTTCCAGTTTGTCAATAAGTTTCGGTAAATCCTTTTTATCAATCCCCATATCAACCATTTCTTCCGCAACAATATCTTCCAAATCTCTATAACTTGCAACAAGAGAAAGAAGATTGTTTTCAATCGGTTTTTTGATGGTTTGCGGAATAATACCGTATTTTTTGTTGTAATCCATTTGGATTTTTCTACGTCTTTCAGTTTCATTAATCGCATTTTCCATAGATTCAGTCATTCTGTCAGCATACATAATAACTTCACCGCAAGCGTTACGAGCCGCACGACCGATTGTTTGAATTAAACTTGTTTCGGATCTCAAAAAGCCTTCCTTATCCGCATCCATAATTGCGACAAGCGAAACTTCCGGAATATCCAAACCTTCCCTCAATAGGTTAACCCCAATAAGAACATCAAATTCTCCCAACCTCAAATCACGAAGAATTTCGACACGTTCTAATGATTGAATTTCACTATGCAAATAGCGCACCTTTATTCCCTCTTGGATAAAGAAATCTGTCAAATCCTCAGCCATTCGCTTAGTTAAAGTTGTAATCAAAACTCTTTCATTCTTTTCTACTCGTTTTTGAATTTCGGCTTTCAAATCATTGATTTGTGATTCAATCGGTCTGACAGAAATCTTAGGATCTACAAGCCCTGTCGGTCTGATGATTTGCTCAACCAATTGAGAAGATGTTTTTCTTTCAAATTCAGATGGAGTTGCGGAAATATAGATTTTTTGATGAACTTTTTTGAAAAATTCCTCACTTTTCAAAGGTCTGTTATCCCTTGCACACGGCAATCTGAACCCATACTCAATAAGAGTAGATTTTCGTGACGTATCACCGTGATACATCCCTTTTAGTTGTGGCAAAGTAACATGAGATTCATCAATTACGGTCAGAAAATCACCTTGAAAATAATCCAAAAGTGTTGCAGGAGCGGAACCTACAGGTCTACGCTCAATAATTCTTGAATAGTTTTCAATACCGGAACAATATCCCATTTCTTTAATCATTTCAATATCATATTTGACACGTTGTTCCAGCCTTTGCGCCTCAACTAACTTATTTTGATTTTGCAACTCAACCAATCTGTGCTGCAATTCTTCACGAATTAATTTAATCGTTTCATCGACATTTTCATCATTAGAAACATAGTGAACCGCAGGATAAATAACAACACTTTGCGGAGTTTCAATAATCTCACCTGTCACATTATCAATTTTAACGATTTTTTCAATCTCATCGCCAAAGAAATAAATCCTTGTAATAATTTTTTCGTAAGCCGGCATAATCTCTACAATATCCCCCCTTGCTCGGAATGTAGAACGTTCCAAAACAAGATCATTTCTTGTATATTGAACACTTACCAAATGTTTCAACAAGTCATCTCGCTCAATTTCATCTCCGACTTTGAGTTCAACAGAACCTTTAAAATAATTTTCCGGCAATCCCAAACCATAAATACAACTAACAGATGCAACAATAATTACATCATTTCGCTCATACAGACACCTTGTTGCATTGTGGCGCAATCTATCAATTTCTTCGTTAATAGATGCAGATTTCTCAATAAACGTATCTGTTCTCGGAATATACGCTTCCGGCTGATAATAATCGTAATAACTTATGAAATATTCAACTGCATTATCCGGGAAAAGCTCTCTAAACTCGTTGTACAATTGCGCCGCAAGAGTTTTATTGTGTGCAATAATAAGAGTTGGCTTTTGAACTTTTTCAATCACATTTGCAATAGTAAAAGTCTTACCGGAACCAGTAATGCCGAGTAAAGTCTGCGCATCATCTCCGGCATTAATCCCCTCAACTAATTCTTCAATCGCTTTTGGTTGATCACCAGCCGGTTTATATTTAGAATGTATTTTAAATTTTCTCTCCATAACAAAATTATACATTAAGCAAAAATACTAGCAAAAAAATTTTTTACGTGGTTATATATAGTTGACTATAGTTATACATTATCGGCATGGTACCAAAAAATTGATTAATACAGTTTGTACAATAAATCAGGTTAAATCATCAATTAACCATCCCCAAAAAACGAATAACAAAGCTAAAAAGCACAAATATCAGGATCCGTTGAATAAAAAAGTTCCTGTGCTAATGTCATATTCAAACGAAGTTGGTACTGCTATTTCAGAAATCGCACCAAGATTAGGGGCTGCGATGTGGGCGCCAACTTTTATGTATTTGGGAGCAGACATTTATGACAAATACAAAAACGACAAAGACAACTACAAACCGAGTGGGAAAAGAGCTTTAAAACGTGCAATTTTTCAGGGTATGACCTCATTGGTTGCTTTGCCTGCAGTAATCTATACCGCACAAAGCGCAATTTCTCCACTTGCCAAATTTGACAAATGGGGAATTTCTGGAAACACCAAAGATGCCGTATATAAGCACACCAAAAGCGTTATCGACCAAGCGCACGGCTCTGCGTTAGATAGCTATGAAGAATTTAGCAGAGTTATAAAAACAACTCTTGAAAATAAAATTAAATCAAGAAAAACCGAAAAGAAAACTGTTAACATCTTCAAAAGAACTTGGAACAAAATATTCACTCAACGTTATGCTTTGCTATCAGCAGATAAAGCCAAAGTCTTAACTTTTGCGGAAGAAAACGCTAAAAAAACATACGCTATTCTTACCGCTCTAAATGAAGGTGACAAACATAAAATTCCACACCGAATTTTCCAAAAATATAAAAAGACACTTCCGTTGATGAAAGAAATGTACAAAGACGGCGATTACTCTCACCAAGCAACAAGAAATGCCTTAATAGAATATCAAAATTCACTAATCTTTAAAAACAAATTGTTAAAAACTATCGGCGGTTTTACGGCATTATTACTACTTGCAAACCCTATCAATAATTTTGTAGATAAACAAATTATGAAAAAGTTCATCAGTCCAGGAATTGATCAAATTTCAGAAGGCTTTGTAACCGAATCTAAAATGAAAACAATTTTCAATAACATGAACACCGAAAATTCTAATGATAAAAACGGGAAGACATCGAACCTGATTGAGAAATTAAAGTCTCAGCACGAAATGAAGTCAAAGGTTGCGGGAAATCATTAACATATTGCCCGTTTTCTAATTTAGAAACAAGTTTTACAGACAATGCTGCAGTTCTTGCAGGCGATAATTCCACAATTGATGTAACACATCTTTTACCATTTTCAAGCTTGTTTATTTGTACCAAATAATCATAATTTGTCAAAACTTTACTTTTAGCCAACTTTTCAGGCAAATTTTCATTTACAACAACATTGCTAACAAGTTTCGAAATTGCAGCCTCAACAGAAGATGCTCTCAACGTTGAAATACAACCTTTTCTATCCGAAAACTCATTTATAGGAGTATTCAAATCCGAAATAATATATTCAGGCTCAATCTTCATAACATTTTCAACAATTTCATCAAAATCCGCCGATTTTGTGCCAATATTAAACTTCATCAAATAATTTGATTTTGCATTAATCTGAGATGATTTTTCTAACAAAACCGCTCTTTTATTCAAAATTGAAGCACTTATCAAAACATCCAAAAATGTTGTTTTTCCGGAATTTATATCGCCTGAAAAAACAATATTTTTCTTTTCTGAAATCGCATTAATAATAAAATCAAAAACTTCTCTAGATACAAAAGCATTCTCTAAAATGGTATCGACATCAAAATCTACAGTCTTTCGAATAACAATATTTGTACCTGAATTAGAAATATTAGAAGTCATTACTGAAATCAAAAGGTTGTTGTATTTCTCATTCCAAATATCTTTCGACAAATCGATTTTTGTACCCACCATCCCAGAAATATTGTTTATCAAAAATTCAAGCTGCTGATTTGACAACATCATTTCTGTATTCAAAATTCTACCGCCAATTTCGATATGCACACTATTTGTACCATTAACAAATATCGCAGACACATTTTCTTGCGAAATCAAATATTCCAAAGGTCCAAAACCGATAACCGCAGATGACAATTTTTCAATTAATTTTTGCTTATCATCATCTGAAAATGAAAATTTTTCGGCTGAAAATTTATTATCTACAAAACTTTTTATCAATTCTTTTTGTTTTTCTTGCGAATACTCACCCCAAACCGGAATTGAATTAATTTTTTCAATCAAATCTTTTTTCAAATCGTTTTCAACGACAGATATATCAAGATTTTGTGAAGCAGCTACATTTTCAATAGCTGGTTCAATTTCTTGTTTTTGAGGTTCAACAATTTCCTCTGTATTTTCATCAGAAACAGGTTTTCGAGCGAACGAAAACTTATGCGGTAATTTAATTTCTTTCTTATCGGCTTTTTTAAATCTACTGCTTAATTTACTATTTTCTAACACGTTTTACACCATTCCATTCTTTTTAGATAAATTTTGTCTGTAAATACTGTCAGAAACCATCAAAGCCAAGTTTTTGCAACTCAAAGCCACATTTGCATCGGGGTTAACGTTTGAAACCGGAACACCTTTGTTAATCGCTGACATCATTGTGAAATAATTGTTCGGAACTTTCCAATAAAGTTTTTTACCAATAGCTTCCTCAACATCTTCCGCCTTGATTTCGTCGTTTTCCATATAACGATTAATCAAAACCTGAACCTTTTCACTATCCAAGCCCAATTTATCAAACAATTCAAGACAACGTTGACAATTTCTGATAGCAGGCAAATTCACAATCGTAACTAAGAAAATCAAATCGGAATTTTCCAGAGCCGTGATAGATTTCGGGTCAAAACCTGCAGATGTATCAACCACAACATAAGAAAAAGTATCACGTAAAATATTGAATAACTTTGTAATATCCTTCAACGGAACATCATCAACCTGTTTGAAATACGGCGGATCAGCCAATACATACAAACTTGTATCTTTATATTTTTCCAAAGTTGATAACAAGAAATCTTCATTGATTTTGTCCAAATTTTGGAGCATATAAGAAATATTAAATGACGGTTTCAAGTCCAAAAATGTCGTTACATCTCCGAGTTGAAAATTCAAATCAATCAATGCAACATTTTCTTTTGTAATTTTTGCTAACTCATACGCCAAATTTGTGGCAATAGAGGTTTTTCCCACTCCGCCTTTGTTTGAATAAACTGTGATTACACGGCATTTAGATTTTTTTTGTTTCCCGCCGGTCAAATCATTATACAATTTGCCCAAAACACCTAAAAATTCAGCTTTTATAACCGGAATTGCAAGAAAATCAGTAGCACCAACTCTCATTGCTCTGATAACCAAATCCACATCAGGTTTGTCAGAAAGCGCAATTACTCGGCAATCAGGAAATTCCGTTGTTATCTTTGAAACAAAGTTGAGGGCTTGTTCAGGATAATCAGAAACGTCAATAATTACGAGAGAATTTGACAGTTCTTTAATCCCGTTATAAGCCTTTGAATAATCTGATGTAGCAGCCAAAAACGAAAAAACATCAAACTCTTGAAGATACAATTTCAAAAGTTCCGCAGTGCTATCATGTTCAGTTATAACAATTGTTGGAATACTCTGTTTCATACAAGAATTGTAGCATATTTTGCCGAAAGTAGCAAGAAGAATAAAAAAGTCGGCATAATGCCGACTTATATTCTACCAAGGATAATCAGCTTTAAATTCCCAATTATCAAATTGCAACAACTTGGCACAAAGTTGCAAAGTATCAGAACCTCTTGAACAACCTTCCCAATGGTTGGTTAAATATTCTCTTGTTCCATCCCAAACATTGATTGGAACTTCAGGTTCGACAGAGGACTTACATCCACTATTCTCATCATTAAAACAAAAAGAAAAGTATCGAACACTTTCTCTTTTAGTATAATTCGGATAATAATATAAATATAGATGATTAGCTCCCCAACTTTCTTCTATTTTCATGTAAGCCCCATCAGGGAAATTAGCTATTATACCTAGATTTGTGTTCCCATACTCACGACCTGTTTTCCATTCAACGGCATCTGAAAAATATTTTTTTAAATATTTGTCAACGAACTTTTGATATTCTTCACTATCTCCGCTAGAACTATCTGGATAATCCCAATATTCATAACTACCATTATCTGCTTCAGAAAGCTTTATTGCTTGATTAACCGTTGAATAAAACTTTTTAACCCTTCCGGCAACAACAGATTTTTGATAATTAGTTATTAATGTAGGAAGTGTTAATGCTGCAACAATACCGATTATGCCGAGAGTGATGAGGACTTCGGCTAATGTAAATGCTGCTGATTTGAGTGAAAAGTGAGAAGTGAAACGTGAAAAATCCTTATCGTGAAAGTTATTACCCTCTCTCTTTGTGAGACAAAGGGAACCGCAGAGCTGAGGCGATGCGTGTGACCCTGTCTGTACT
>CALEJY010000117.1 GCA_937898445.1 uncultured Candidatus Melainabacteria bacterium
ACCCCTGACAAGGAGGACCACCAACTATAACATCAATTTTGTTTTTGTATGTTTTAAAAGTTTTTTCAATATCTAATTTTGTAATATCTTTATTTATCATTTTTGTTTGAGGATGATTTTTAGAATATGACATTGCAATTGTTTCATCAATTTCATTTGCTAAGACTACATCAAATCCAGCTTGCATAAATCCATATGACAAACCTCCAACACCAGCAAATAAATCTATTACTTTTGGTATTTTTTTATCCATGAACTACCTTTAATGTACATTTTTCTTCTACTTTGACATCAGATATGCGTTTTAGAGCAATATCAAAATAATCTTGATTTAATTCTATACCTATAAAATTTCTATTTAACCTTCTTGATACAACACCAGTTGTTCCGCTGCCCATAAATGGATCTAAAACAGTTTCGTTTTCTTCAGATAATAATTCTACAAAATGTTGAATTATTTTTTCTGGTTTTTGAGTTGGATGTGGACCATATTTTTTTTCGTTTTTTGGAGTTAAAGAACTCTCTATGAAATCATGCATAACTTTCGAATCATTATTAAATGTTCCAGTATGTGTTTCATATGTAAAATATATCCATCCTTCAACAGAATTTATAAAATGTAAATTCATGTTTCTTGGCATAGGATTAGTTTTGTGCCAAACCCCAGTTGTTTTATAATAAAAACCATGTTTTTGTGCCAATTTTATAATGGACTCCGTTTTTATTAAAGACATAAAAACTATCATTGAACCACCTTTTCGTATTATTCTAGAAGCCTGTTCAAAAAATATATCCATATTGTTTAGCCAATCTTGATAGCATAAATCATCCCAGCCTGCACTATAAAACGAATTTGGACGCATTTGTCTTAAATTAGTTGCACGCTCTTTCATGAAATTACCAAGATTATATGGAGGATCTGTCACAATAAGATCAACCGTATTGTCTTTTAACTCTTTCATTGTATTTAAACAATCTGTATTAAATAATTTTATGCTATTTTTCATGTTGTTAATCCTACTTTTCTGCAACTAAATTTCTTAATTGTTCAATAAACCTACTGCTATTTTTGTCTAAAAGTAATCGTAAATCAACTGTTTTTGTATTTATAATTTTATCTTTTTCCACATCTTGAATAACATACGAATTATCTAATTCCACATTCTTATAATTTTGAGGATAAAGAACTATACATTTTTTCGTATTGTTTAAGACTGATAAATATGCATTCATCTGATAGGCATCAGATTCTTTTATTGTCATATTGTCTATTTTTTTCCATTTTGTATCAATAACAATATTAAAATTTTGTAATTTTAAATACATATCAGGTTTCAAATGGACTTTTTTAATTCCAGTTTTTACATCTTTCAATAAAAAATCTTTAGAATATTGATAACAAATATTCTGTTTATATAGTTTTTTCAGTTGTGTATAAATATATTTTTCAAACAACTTATTCATATCAAATAATAAGGATACAATGTTGTAATTTCCGCAATTTAGAGATGCTGAATAGTTATCTAAAAATAATTGACTTAATGTAATAATATCTTTTAATCTATAATGCGTTTTATCCACATAAATATTTTTATAATCCAAATTGATATTTAACTTTACAGAACTAAAAGTATGTAACAATTCTTGTAAGATTCTCTTATTCGTATTACTTCGAGATAAATTTTTCATTTTTATCAATGTTAATTTTATTATTTGATTATATTTATTGTCTATATCCATTTTTGAATATTTACACATAAATTTTGTTAAATTTATTGCATTATGATTAATTTGTGCAGAAAAAACAATATTCCCTTTTACAGCTTTTAAATTTTTTATATTTTTTTTGTAATCTAATATAGGACCTGATTGTATATATTTTTTTACATATTCAATATAATTGGTAATAAATATCTCAATTAATCCATTTTGAATAAGTTTAGCTTTTGCATTTATCCCATTTTTTATTGGTACATCGTACACAACTTCAAGCATTTTATATAAAATTTTACAAGAATTTTCTGCATCGTTTATATTTGATATTTTGGGTAAAATTTCAATAGAGAAGTCCTTACAAGAAATAATTCCAACCCATTGTTGAGGTATTACATAATCATTGCCCCATTTAAATATAAACCCATTTTTTTGATCCACAGCCTTTATTATTTCAGCATCAGAATAAGAGATTTGAAATTTTGTCAAATCTCTATTTTTTCTTATATGTATTTTTTGATGTTCTAAAACTTTTAAAATCATAATACAAACTAGGTTTGATATATCTTAACTATAGACTCTACTGAAATTTTTTTATTTGGGTTATATGTCTTTTTGTTTTCAATTTCATAATCTCCCACAAATGGCAATATTTTTTCAACCTCTAGTTCTTTGTGTGTATATATTGCATTTGTCCGTAATTCGCCATTTTCATCCAAATCATTAAAAACTAATTGGATTTTTTGTAAATCGTCAAAGAAAAATTCTTCTAATAGCGGAATTATTTTATTTCTAATTACATCTATAATATCGGCAACACTTTTAACTTTTATAAAATATGCATGTCCAATTATATGATTTTCATCAAGTAATAATTCAAGTCTTTGATTTAGTGTCTTTAAAAGACCTATTATATCAATTCCTTCTACATTATTGGGATCTATTCCATTGGCAGAAATAGTATTTTTTAAAGAATCATAATTGCAAGGACGATTAACAAACTCAAATCTTCGCCTTAAGGCTATATCTATTCCTGCAATAGATTTGTCTGCAGAATTCATGGTCCCAATAATATCTAAATTAGACGGTACTGAAAATGGCTTTTTAGAATATGGTAAAATTGTTTCTAATTCGCAATACTGTCCTTTTCTTTTATCTGTTTCTATTAAACTTATTAATTCGCCAAAAATTTCAGCAATGTTACCACGATTTATTTCATCAATAAATAAAGCATATTGTTTATGCGGATTATCTATAGCTTTTTGGCACAATTGCTTGAAAATACCATCTTGGATGCTATATTTAATTGTGCTACTTGTATTTTGATTGTTAATTTCAACATTTTCGTTTGTATTACAAATAGGGCGAATTCCTTCTATAAAATCTTCATAAACAAATGACTGATGGAATGTTACAAAGTCATATCTTCGATCAATTGCTTCTGATTTGATATACTTGTTTCCAAATTCAGGTTCATATTCAAATAATCTCAGTCTATCTACATACCATCTGCCATTATTTTCAAAGAAGATTCTGGGCTGAGATTTTGCAATTAATTCATCTTCATTTAATGAATGTTCTGTAAGTTTTTCAGATGGATGCCCTTTATATCCTAAATTTAAAGAATTTACTTTATTAATTATTTCTTCTGTTGTCATGGTTGTATTACTTTGAAGGATTATCAATGCAAATAACAACCAGTCTTGTGAATAATTAGTATAGGCTTTTATTATTTCATCATCTGTAATCTTATAATCAGTATAATCACTAATTAACTTTTGCATGTGATATGTTTTACCAGTTCCTGGAGGACCATAATATATAATATTTTTTGCCATTGTTACTTTCTCCTAATTTGTTTTAATCCAGTTAAAATATCATCTACATTTTTTACTCCGTATAAATTTTTATCATATAAATTATATACTTTGTTTATTTTCTGGGCAGATATAAGTCCTATATTTTCTTGAAATTTTTCTGAACTTTTGATTCTTATTTGGTTTTTTCTTGGGCGCCCACCTTCTTTTCTTTCCCTAGATTCATTGTAGTTACATTTTAATCCATAATTACTTATAACTTCACATAAAAAACTTCCTAAATTTGGATTCGCACAATCAAGCACTAAATACCGTATTTTGCCATTTTTATTATTAATATCAAAAGACCCTCTTCCGTCAAACATACCAATTAAAAAACACTGTTGGACTAATTTTGAAGATTCAAATAAAGCACTTCTTACCTGTTCAATAATATCTTCCAATTGCATATTGATGGAACTCTCAAAAAATGTGCCAAAACCAACCATCCTAGGAAAAAATTTCCCAGTATTCAATCCATTTGAATTTATTAATTCAGCCATAATTGTTGTTTTGTTAATATCTCTTGCTAATATTCTAATATTGTTATAGTGTTGTTCTAATTCAATATTTGATACTTGATCTTTATTATGCCGAACGGGAGCCACCCAATATTTTTTACCATCTTTTATTACAAACTCATCAGAAGCAAAAATTGCACCTAAAAAATATGCACTAATATTTGTAAGATATTTTGCTCCTAAATCTATATCAATATCTAAATTAACAACCATGCTTATCTCCAATACTTTTCTTAATAATATCATGAATTGATTAATCATGATATTTATATATAAATTGTCATTATTTTTTGTGAGTTATTAGGTTTCCTTTCTGAAAAGTTAATATTCTAAAGCTTTCAATCAGAAATTCATGAAAAATATTATTAAAATAAAAAACATATACAGGATTCATGATGTTAACAATTAATATTGTTCTAGTTTGAACACATTTTATTGACTTGCATGTGATTGAGAGCAACGAATGTTGTACTAAAGAAAGGAATTTGCATGACAAAAAAGATTATCAACTTTATGGAACAAAAATTTTAAATCTTAAAACTCAAGAGATAGGTTTATTAATTTGTATTTGGAAAAATAAATTTGCTGATGGTGAAGTAGATTTTGCAACTTGCGTTAATAAACAAGGTAAGAGATACCATATTGAATTAGATAACATCAGAGGATTTGAAGATGATTTTGAGAAATAAATTAACTAAAGAAACTCTAAATATTTCTTATTCTGAATTTAGAAAACGATTTGCAAGAGAATTACAAGTAGCATTCGAAAGTTACCGTCAATCTCAGTTAAATAAATATTCTTACAAAATTAAATATAACAATTCCATTGAACAAGATTTTTACTTTAATCTTTAATGGAATTTTAACCATTTTTGTAATTCAAATTGGTACATAGAAAGAATGTAACAAACCCTGTTCAAAATGTGTTCAAAATCGTTCATATTGAATTTTTATTTATTATTAGTAAATTTATATTCTAAAAAAATAAAACTCCGAAAACGGAGTTTTAAAATAATTTTCTATAATTTAATCCAAGTTTAAGTGCTAAAAATATTTCAAATTTACTGCTATATCTTTCACCATTGATTAATCTTGTAACATAGGATTCTGAAATTTCTAAATATTTTGCAATTTTCTTTT
>CALEJY010000118.1 GCA_937898445.1 uncultured Candidatus Melainabacteria bacterium
TCACCATTCACTACTTCTTACCGATAAGGTCTTTTCACGTTTCGCTTCTCACTTTTCACTAAAACGACCTGCCTTTACTCTTGCTGAAGTTCTAATTACTCTCGGCATCATTGGAATTGTTGCAGCTTTAACTATGCCTGCATTAATCCAAAATTATCAAAGGCATGTTGTTGAAGTTCGATTAAAGAAGTTTTATTCAATATTTAATCAAGCTATATTGTCTGCAGAAGCTCAATATGGCGATAAAAAAGATTGGTATTTAGATGCAGAAGGTGTTGATTTAGACGAAGATGGAAAGCCAATAATTGAATCTTCTAAAATTGATAAATGGTTTAACCAGTATTTATCAAATTATATAGTTGTTGTAAAGAAAGAGGTTGATAATTCTGGGCGTATGTTATATTATTTGCCAGATGGAAGTGCTTTCCAGTTTGGAGTTGAGGGCAATCCATCTTTACGTGATATACATTATTATCCGAAAAATCCAAAAAAATGTATAGGGGATGACGAACAAATTCGAGGAGTTTGTGTGTTTCCTTTTGAATATATGCCAATTTCAAATTCTGATGTTTGGCGTTTTCATTACAACAAAGGACTAGAACCGACAAAATATAATTGGGATGGAACAGTTGATGATTTATATAATAACAATCTTAGAGGGTGTGCAAATACTGGTATTTCTAACGGAAGTTATTGTACTGCATTAATTCAATATAATAATTGGTCTTTCCCTAAAGATTATCCTAGAAGGGTAAAATATTAAAATAAAAAACCTTCCTTTAAGGAAGGTTTTTTTATTATTTAGCTTCTTCAGGTTTTTTGTCTTCTGCTTTTACAAATTTATCATTTGGATCAGCTTTAGGAGCTTCTTCTGCTTTTGGTGCTGATGGTACAAATGTATCTTGAGCTGGAGCTTGTGGGTTTGGTACAGGAGCTTCTGCTTTTGCTTCTGTTTTTGGTGCTGCTACGTTTGAAACTGCTCCTGGTGCATCCGGTTTTCCTAAAAAGTTAATTGCTTTAATCATATAATTTTTTCCTCCAATTTTCTATATTACTAGTAAAACTCATAAACAAAAATAATTGCTTAATTTTTATGAAATATTACAAATATTAAGAGCGGATTTTTTATCCGCTCTCATTTTGTTATTATACAATTCCGATTGATTTGTGTTTTTCATAGATGGTTTCGGCCATTTCATCTAACTTTTTGAAATCTTCTTCTTTTGGTTTTCCTTTGATTTGTAAAGGTTCAATAATGTCTAATTTCAATGGAGTTAGGATTTGGGCTATCAAGTCGAATAGTTTTCCGCCCCATCCGTAAGAACCTAAAAGTGAGGCAAATTTAGCTTTTGGTCTTAAAATTGCTGCAAGATAAGCGACATTTACGGCCATTGGGTGCGGTCCTGCTAGAACCATTGATGTTCCCATAACGATTGTTGCTGCATCTACCAATGCCATTGCTAAATCGCCTAAATCATCGTCAACAATATCAAATTTGAATGTTTTAATTCCTTTTGCTTCCAATTTGTCGCTCAAATAGTCAATCATTTCTTTTGTGCTTTCGTACATTGAAACATAAGGCAATGCAACTAAGTTCTTCGGTGCATCTGATGTCCAATCTGTGTACAAGTCCAAAATGTAGTCAGGATTTTTGTGAACAGGTCCATGACTTGGTAAAATCATATCAACATTCATTTCTTTAATCATTTTTGTATATTTTTTGCACATCATTCTAAATGGCATCATGATTTCTGCATAATAACGTTTTGCACTCTTTTCAAGTTCTTCGCTTTCTGGTGCAAAAACATCAGTAAATGTATAATGCGCACCCAAAAAGTCGCAAGTGAAAATTACATTATCTTCTTTGATATATGTAAACATTGTGTCAGGCCAATGCACACCAGGAGCAAAGATGAATTTCAAAGTTTTGTCGCCCAAAGAAATTTCTTCACCATCAGTGATAATTTGAATTTTTTCTTCCGGTACAAAAAGCATGCTCTTAATATTTTCCGCAACTTTAGGGTTTGTCAAAACAACCGCATTCGGATATTTTTCTAACAAAGCCGGAATTGAACCTGAGTGGTCTTGTTCGCCGTGATTTGCGATAATATAATCAACTTTTTCGATATTGTTGTCAGAAAGTCTTTTTAAATATTCTTTTGTTTTTGGCGGATACATTGTGTCAATAATTGCAGTTTTTTCAGAACCTTTAACAAGGTATGAATTGTAGCTTGTGCCGTGTTCCAAAGGAATTAGTTCATCAAAAATTCGTCTGTCGCAGTCATTTAATCCGCAATAAAAAATGTTATTTTTAATCTCTTGAAATTTCATTATTTCATCTCCTTACATTCATTACAAATACCGTGTAACGCTATATCATAACCTTTTACGTCGAAACCTGTTTCGTTTTTAGTCCTCTGAACAACGTCAGGAGCGATGTCTACAGAAACGTCAAAAACTCTTTTGCATTTGTCGCAAATAAAATGAAAATGTTCGTGAGTGTTATGATCAAAGTGTGACGGAGCTTCTAAGCCGTCAATCTTTTTGATAATCCCGTTTTCAGCCAACTGATTTAAGTTTCTGTACAGAGTTGCAAGGCTGATATTAGGAGCTTTTTCGTGCAAAATCCCGTACAAATACTCTGCAGTCGGGTGAACTACATTTTCTTTCAATGTTTCTAAAATTATCTCACGTTGTCTTGAGTAATTCATAGTTTCTCCATAAAACTGATAACAATTATTATTTTTGTTCAAAGAAAATTTTTTGTCAAGAGTAATCGAGAAGAATTGATGCAAAAAGGCAAAAGCAAGCTTTTTTTAGTGAAAAGTGAGAAGTGAAACGTGAAAAGTCCGTATCGGGAAATGTAAGTGAATGGAGAGTGGTGAATAGTGAATAGACCTTATTGGTAAAGTTATTTTCCTTGTGAGATGTTTTTCCCTCCCTAATGAGGGAGGTTAGGTGGGTGCTATCCCGCAAGGGAGATTTATATTATAAGCTTTCACCCATCTGCCCTTCGGGCATCTTCCCTCGCTCCTTGTGCTGAGGATGGGCGCTTTCACGTAAGTTGGTATTTTTACATTTCTTCATTCTTAGGCAATTTAGGGTTTAGTTTTGTTTTATAAAAAGTATGGATAATAGTGTTAGTGTAAATCCGAATATGAAAAATCCACCTCTCAATGTCGGTGTAATTGTGCCACCAAATGACCATTACAAACCGGTATTGTATTCGCATGTGCAGGCATCGAGGGATTTTCAGGTTCTTAATCACGATATTTATGTTGGAATGAAAAACGCTGAAAGCATTGAAAAAAGAAAAACTCCAACATCTGTTTTTGTTGCACTGGGAGTTGGTGCGCTTGCGTTATGTTATCCGTTGGTAAGAAAAGTTTTTAAACGTTTTTAAACACTAATCATCAAAATCCAAAATTTAAAAATCTTCACCTTCCCTAAAAGAGGGAAGGTAGGGATGGGTGATATCCCGTAAGGAAAACATTTATGTTAAATTAGCACCCACCTAATTCCTCCCTCATTAGGGAGGATAATTTACCCTCTGTCCAAGTTCAAACACATATTAGACTAAGTTTCATTTTTTTAGGACACTAAAGAAATGAAAGGAGTCTACTATGACAATATATAATGAATGGAGATTAAATATATCTTACCG
>CALEJY010000119.1 GCA_937898445.1 uncultured Candidatus Melainabacteria bacterium
GTGTTTATTATATAACTATTTTTAGAAACATCATAACTTCCATCATCCATAAATAAATAATATAAACTCCTTTTTGTAAAATATTTTTCTACAAATGCCATAGGAATTATCTTTTTATTATCTGGATAAAAAGAATTATATATATCTACTAAACATTTCATGTTCTTTCCAGTAAATACTAATCTTTTAGCAATTTCTCTGTTAGTTCTTATATATTTAGAATCGTATTCTTTAACTGATAATTTTAAATTAACTAATTTATTAGATAAAAAATCAAAATATTCTCTCTGATTTAATCCGTGTATAAAAGTTAAATTTGGAAATTTACATCCTTTATGAACATATCTAATTGTAGAATCTCCTAAAAGAGTACCCCAAATGATTTCTAACTCTTCTTTAGTTAATATATAAGTTTCTCTGATATTTTTATTAGGTTTTAAACCTAATCTATTTCTTTTTCTTGCTAAATTATTAGGATTTACTCCTAAAATTTCTGCAATTTCTTTATCTGTTAAACCTTTTGAATGTAATTCAGTAATTTCAAAGTCATTATATTTTTTATTCATATCATTATATTTATATATTTTTATTACATTAAATATAATATATTATGACTTTTCAAAATATTTTGTGGCTTTTTATTAATCATCAACAATAATAACTTTTATTTCAGGTCTTTTACTAGAAACTAATGCCATCATCTTTCCTATATTATCAACATTAGAGGTTTCATAAAAGTTACCTTTAAATGAATCTTTAGTTAATTCTACAGAAGGGTATAATTTTTTAGCTCCCCTAATTCCAGGTCTTTTACCAGTAGTAGAAATAATAAAAGTTTCTTTAGGATTCAAATTCCTAATACTTGTTGTTTTTCCGCTCATACTGTATTAACTGTAAGCTCTTTATCTTACACTCTACAATTTATATTCATTAATATGTAGATTAGACTATCTCTTCACTTTATATTTTATATTCACATACAATTTATAAAATGTCCGTATTTCGTGGCAGAATTAATTTAGCTATCTATCTGCTAGTCGTTAAACGTCTATATTACTTTTATGCTATTCATATAGTTCGTAATTGATTACCTCAATTATTTCACAATAATTTGAATCGAGGCTTTCCAATTTTAAACGGATTTGTTAAAGTGGCCTGCGGTATCATCTTTCATAACCTATCGTGCATCAATATCTAAATTTTCCCCAATATATACTTTATCGGTCTCTGTGCAAGAAATAATATAAATTCCAGGTTTTTGTGTAATTTCGTTAAATTTTTATAAGTTCTTTTCATACTTGTATTATATTATGATTATAATACATTATATAATAAAAATATTTGATTTATGGCAAAATAAAAATGTTAAAATTCCTTAAAGACCACTCTCTCCTACAATTGCAATTAATTCAGCCATTATAATAAAAATTTAGTATTTTGAATATTGTTATTAGTATCTTTTTTCTCTTTAATATCATCTTTATTATCTTCTAATATCCATTGAGAAGTTTCATACTTACCGTAATCATATATTTCATCTGGTTTAGGAAGTTCCGCAAATACAGATACTGCACCATAAAAAGCACATCCTACTTCTATATCTGCTTCACCATATCTATTCTTTAATACAGTAATAGATCTGAATCTACTTTCTAATCTTTTAATATCATAACCACGATAAGTATTAAGTTTTTCTCTAAATGGATTAAAAATTGATATAATTATTTCACTATCTTGAGCTGGTGCTCCAGTATCTTTTGTATCATCTATTCTAAGATTGTTTAATCCCTCTCGTCTACGGTCCATTGAAGTAGAATTACGATTTGCTTGCATAATTACTAACGGGCTTATCTTACATATATTACGTAACGTAACTAAATATGAAGATATTAAATCCATTTCTTCTTTTAAAGAGCGACCTTCAGAACGTCTTACTAAACTTAAATGATCAATAACTACTAAGTGAGTTAATTGCTCATTATTAGGATAGTATACTTTTCTGTGTTCTAGTTCTTTAAAATGACCATCCTTTTCTAATTCTTTCATTAAAATAGTATATAAACTATTTGCATTTAAAGATTTATCATGTATGAGTACTACTTTCTCAACCTTTTCAAGCCAGGGCATACAATCTTTAACTATTTGATAGTTTTCATCAGACAGTGTATAATTCTTTTTTCTAGATAATAATTCTTTAGGAGACAATTCCTTACCATATTTCTCAAATATATACATACTTAATAATTTGGCATAAATCATCTCACTAGACATTTCTAAGGAAAAATAACTTACTTTAAAGTTCCCGTCGTCTAAATGATCTCTTAGAGGACAATAAACATAAGAATATAATGCTAGTGAACTTTTTCCACTTCCAGTTGGACTAAATACTAAAGTATATACTCCACGAGATACTCCATCAATAATTCCTTCCAATTTAGGAAGGCCCATAGAATATCCCCATTGTTTGCCTTCTCGTCCAGATTCAATTTGATGTAATAAGGATTCTGCAATCATATAAGTTTAACTGCATCATAATTAATAATAGAATCATTATCTCCATTCTTCATAGCATCTAAATCATTCCATTTTTCATCAACTATAAAAGTAGCTAATGTACAATTTAAAATGTTATGTTCTTTAGCCCACTTAATTAACTCTATTATATGATTATGAGTTTCTGGGTTATTACCTATCTTTCTACTATATACTTTATAAGCATCTTCTAGAGAATCAAACTTCTTTGCAACTCCTCTTAAAGATACCATATTACCTTGTATAATAGCGAACTTAGGATATTCCTCAAATAATTCTTGACCAAGTTTAAAAGAAGCTTTATAATAAGTCTTTAAAAAGTTTTTATTAAGTGGGATAGTATATGGATTAAAAGATTCTCCAGTTTTAGGTACTTTAAAATTTTTAAGTATTATTTCCTTATCTTTCAAATATTTAAATAAATCTTCTATAGATTTATCTAATTGGTGAAATAATTCAAGAATATCTATAAATATTTGTTCATCTTTTTCATCTTGTAATATTAATAAAGCCTTTATAAAAAGTAATGCATTAGCATCTAAGTCATATCTTTCCATAAAAGCTATCTCTCTTTCTAATTTAGTCGTACTTAATTTCAAGTTTAAAATATTATTAATAATTATTTTAAACCATAATAATGTATAATCTATTAAGATTGTATTTATTATGTACGAATTACATCTTAAAATCTAAATTGATAATCTTTAATTGGTTTAACATATGGCTTAGGCTCTCTTCCATTAAGGATATCGTCTAGACCTTGTTCATCTACTGTAATATAAGTAGAATTCTTATGAGATGAAGCAAACCACTTACTTTCTACAGTATCGTTAATAATAATATTAAAGATTTCAGCAGTTTTGCCTTCTTCAAAACGGATACATCTACCCCTCCTTTGAGTAGATTTAATTTCAGATGAATTTAAACCTAATATTATGGCAACACTTAAACCTTTTATATCTGCTCCTTCATCAAGCTTAGCTACTGAATGTATTATCCCAGTTTTAGCTTGATTGAATTCTTCTAAATTAGCTCTAGCTTTCTTTTTACTATCTTTTCCCGTATAAACTTGACCTCCCATACCAATAGCTTCGGCCATTTTAATGTTATTAGAAAAAGTAATAATCTTGGAATTAGAACGAGCTTCTATAATCTTACGTGCAATTTCTATTTTTTTAGGATGATTATTAATAAAAGCTTTACGCTTTTGAATCATTCTCATAAAATTCATTGCATGATAAGTTATATTTTTTAAAGTTTCCTTCTTTTGTTCTAAAGTTCCATTTTTGCATAATATATCGCGATAAGTAAGTCTAGATTTGTACCCTACTTTACCTACCATTGACATTGCTAAATTCCAATCAAAGTTAAAGAATTCAAAGGAAGCAATAAAAGATTTGTTATATTCTCTATATTCTTCAATATTATCTACATCTATTATTACTTGATATTCTTTAAAAGAAGAAACCCAATGATTAAGTTTTGCTTCTTGTAAAGTAATTTTATCAATTATTGGACAATACTGTTTTATTAATTCATGTTTACCATCAAGTCTATTAAATGTAGCGGTAAGTCCTAATACATATTTATATTTGACTTTATTAAATACTTCCCTAAAAGTTGATGCTGCATAACGGTGAATTTCATCCAATACTAAAATATCTGTAACCCAAGTATGTTTAATTATTGAATTTATCACTTGTGCATCAGCATTAAATTGCATTCCAAGATCATCTAATTGTACTCTCCATTGTTGTTTTAGATTATCAGTAGGTACTACTACTAATATTCTTACAGTAGGATATTTATTAAATACTTTAGATAATGCTTTTAATGCAGTTTTTGTCTTACCACATCCAGTAGGTTGTATTAATGTTCCTTTACATTTATTTTGAAACCATTTTTTAACAGCTATAGCTTGACGAATATCTCTAGAATTATTCAAGAGTTATATCTCTTTCTTTAGCTACTAATTTAATCTGTCTAATCTTCTCTTCCCATTGCTTAATATGTTCTTGTACTTCATTCTCAAGCTTAAACAATACTTTATTTCTTAAAGTTATAAGTTGATCCGTAGTAAGTTCAGAATACTTTTTAACTTTAAGATTAAACATCGCCCTAAGTTCTGAGAAATTTAATCCAGAAGGCTTTACAGTAAGTCTAATAGATTGTTTAATTCCAAGTCGCTCTTTAATCTGCTCAAGTTTATTCTTACCTTCTTTGTTAAATTCTTTCATTTCATCAGGAGTAAGAAACACTCCCAACTTCTTGATAAAATTAAAAGTAATGTGCTTATTATTGAAGACTCCTAATTGATCCAAGCAAGCATTTAGTGCATCTTCGATTGATATGCGTTCAAATTCTCTTGGAAGACCTCCTGTGCATGAAGCAATAGAAATACTATCTAATTTATCAGATGGAAAATCTTCTTTATGTGCATTCATATAACTTCTTATATCTTGAAGATAAAGATGTCTTGGATAAGGCTTACCATCTGCACAAATAGAACCAGATTCAAGTTTGCGAAGAAATAATTCTACATTACATTTATTTCTTTGTTCAATAATAATATCAAGTAATACATATCTACCTGGATTTAATTTATCTTTACTAAACAGCATTGACTTGCAATGATTATAAAATTGTTGTAATTGTTCAGGAGTAGCATCAATAAGTTTAATTTCTTCTTGAATTCCTTCTGAATTCTTAGCAAATTTCCATACAAAAGATTTTATATCGTTATTCTTTTCTTCAATAGCTTTTGTTAATTTTTCTTTAATTTGAGTCATACTGTAAATTCGTTTTTTGATTTTTCTTTTTTCTGTACAAACTTAATAAATTGTATGTTATTATACTTATAAGGAACAAAATTATTATTCCCTTTATCATACCATTTATCAAGTCCTGCTCTTATTTCTACATAACTTAAATATCCAATCTCGCCTTTCTTTAATTGCCTATGTTCCCAATTAGGGAATCTAGTACACATAATATATTTAGTATAATAGCTTTCTAATACTTTAAATACATATGTAATATAACCACAATCATCTTCTGATTCTAGTAATTCAACTAATACTACCATTTAAATTGTTTAAAGAATAAATATAGTTTTATCTTTAAACAGTAATTATTTAATACTTTTTCAAGTAATGTAATTACTTGTGGTCTTTATAATAAATACATCCATATTTAGCAAAATCTGATACACATAAATTAAATCCTTTAAAGCATGGACGTTTTATACAATCTTTACAACTTCTATTTGGATATTTTAATTTAACTCCAAATCTATCTTTTTGAATTCCTATTATCTTCATTTTAATAATAATAAAGTTAATAATGTTGCAAAAATAGTAAATCCTCCAACTTTCCAGATTGTTAAAATCTTATTTGAATGATTTATTTTTTTGTTAAGATTATTATTATCTAATGTTAAAGAATTAACTTTATTTTTATAAGAATTAAGTTGAATAGTTTTAATAGAATCTGTTTGCTGTTGATTATTAATTATATTCTGATAATTAACACATTGTTTATTTAACAAATCATTTTCTATTCTAAACTTATTATGCTCAATAAATATAAGATTAGTTTCCTTTAACTCTAATGCTGTCACTGATACTGTCGAGTCTTGCTTTGTTGTCTGCAAGATATTTTCTGAAGAAAACATAGTCATCGGTAACAGTATTATTAGCGATAATATAGAACGTTTTATAGTAGTTCTTATCATTCTCTTTTAGTTTAACAGTAATTGTATCTACTTGTCTAACTATAGAATCTCTAACTAAAGATAATGAATCTATTTTAGTAGATAAGGAATCTATCTTATTATAGTCATTAGTAGGTTGTGTATAAAGTATTACTAAATTAATAACAAGCAATACAATTACTGTAATTATTCCAATATTTAAAAGTTTTATTTCTTTAGCCATTCAACATAAGACATTAATTTATGAAGAAATCCCGGATTTTCTTTAGCTACTTTAACTGCAATTCTTTCATTTTCAGATAAATTCTTTTTAAAAGTTTTCATCTTACTAATTTCTTCTTGTTGCTTTTGATATTTCTTCATAGCTTCATTATATCCTTTAATAATCTTATTAGGATTATTCTTAATAAATTCAGCTTCTTGATGAAGTAAAGCAGTAACCAGTGCAGTATTAATAAGACCTTTATCTGTTACAAATAATACATAGTTACTTTGTTTTGCTTTAGCAGTAGCTCTTTTAAGTCCTATTTCTGGATCAAATTTATCTAATGGATTACAAACAGAAATGCCTATTTTTAATCCTTTAGTAACTTTCCCAATATAAGTATTGCATCCAAAGTTATCTAAATATTCACAAACATCATAAGTAACTGTATCATCTGGATTATATTCTTCAACAGGATTCTTTAATTCACAATTCTTAGTAGGAAGTTCTTTACTAATTGCTACTAAAGTTAAATAATGTGTTTTACCTTTGTAATCTACAAAAGAATCATGTAAGTGCTGAATGTGAGTTCTCATAAATTTCCTTTTCTATTATATAATCAGAATATTTTCTTAAAATCGATTTATTTTTAATTTTTAAAGGTTTAGTAGAATATAATTCTATACTATTAACTAAACCAAAACCATTTTCCCAGTATTTATATACATTTATTTTATATTCATACAGGTTTTTGGTCTGATTCATATTCTATATTATTATACTTATATTTACTTACTAAATTAACTAATTTACCTTTAATGATTTGTTTAAATTGATCCATAATTTCTATGACATCGTGTGGACCACAAATAAAAGAATAAGTTGTATTAGGAAATATTTTATTCTTTTTAAGATAAACAACTAATTTAGCAGTTAATGGAATATAAGATTTAGGTTTAGAATTAAAATGAATTTTTTCTTTAGTTCTTAGCTTCTTTAACTTTTTTCTTTCTTTGTCTGTTTTTGTCCAGACAGATTCATCACGAGGTTCCAAATCTTTAGGATGAATTCCAAGCTCAATCATCAATTTAGAATTATTTACATCAGTCTTCATTTTTAATTAATTTTTTAATATTATTTACTTCTTCTTTATAATATTGTAAATATTCTTTTAAAGAATATGTATCTTGTTTTTTGTTTAGGCGATAATTTACGATATGTTGTAAGCATCTTTCTAAAGGCATAGAATACCCTTCAATTTGAAATTCTTGTCGTTCCGGTTTACCTTTAGGCTTTATAGTTTGTAATAATTCTAAATCCCAACAATAACCTTGATTACAAGTAAGTATAAAATCTTTTTCCTCTATTATCATCGCTCCCAACTAATTAATAATTTAGGATTTTTAATTTCTTTAAAAATCGAAGAATCTATCATTAATACAATATAACCTAAATCTTTAAAGTATTTCATAATATCTTCTCCCATAGTAGGAAAGTTATTATCAAATTCGTAAAGTATAGAAGTACCTTTATTTTGACTTCTTAATTCAATACGACTTTCAATATCAGAAATACTTTTTTGATATACATTATCTTTAGACATACGTTGTCCATAAACAGATAATGTATATGCTGTTTCTGCATTTAATGGTTTTCTACTAATCACATTCTTTACTTTGTTTATAAACTTATCTTCCATTTTTCTATAGCTTCTTTAATAAAATTATCTACATTAAATTCAGGATCAATATTAGCAATAATAATATCATTTACAATATTATCTTTATTAGGAACGTTTTTAATAGGACGCTCTTTTAATATAATATTCTCAAGAATTTTATCACTATCTCTTTCTATATTATCTAAATCATAATAGCATCCTAAATTAAGTTCTCTTCTAATTTCACCCCATCTTTGTAATAGTTGATTATATTCTTTAGAAATATTTAAAGCTTTTTCAATTAATTTTTGAGTATTAATATATTTAGCACTTGGAATATATTCGTGAATTACTCTTTGTAATTCTATAGTATATTCATTACTTAGCTCATTATGAACTTTATCTGCAATTGCAGATATTTCTCTATTATTTAATTTCATATTATTACGTGTATTAATATGTATTTATCACTATAATTTACTTGTATTACAATCTTATCATTAAACCATGATTCAATATCACAATTAATATCTTTAGATTGTTCTAAAAGTAATAAAGTATACATCATTATTTCGTATACTTTTATATTAGGAAATTCAATATTAATAAGCTTCATTATCTTATTAAAATCATATTTCTCCAATATATCACGAATTGTATTATCTATATTCATAATAATTGACTTGCTTTATTTGCTAATTTATCTACATAATTATTCCAAGTATCTCCATTGTGTCCTTTTATATGTTGAAATATAATATTAGGGCACAATGAAGATACTCTTAAATATTGTTTATCAAACTCTTTCCATAATTTTGGATTCTTTTTACGCTTCCAATTTTTAGTAATACAACCAACACAATACATACTATCAGAATAGATTATAAGTTCATCAATTGGTTTTTTAATAGTAGCTAATGCAATTATGATTGCTAATAACTCCATTTGATTATTAGTAGTATGTTTATAATTATGAGAAAATGATAATATTTTTTCATTATCTTTAAGTACTACTAATCCTACCCCACCTTGATCTCTTAAAGAAGAATAAGCCCCATCAGTGTAAACTTGGTAAGATTTTGTCTTCATCTATTGCCGATTCAATTGTAATTGCTAAAAATAAAGCAACTTTTACTTTATCTATATCTTCAGTATCTGGAAACCATATAATATTATTATAAATATCTTCTATAGTTTTAAATAAATCTTTATTAGCGTATTTTTTAGTCCAGTATTGAATTTGAGGATTATATCGTTCAATATCCCTTACTAAATGTCTTAATTCTTTAGAATATAGATATTGTTGTTCTGGTTCTAATTTATCAAATATTTTCTTTATAATTAATCCAAAATAGAAAGCATTTAAAACGTTCTTACCTAAGAACTCATAAAGATGTTTATCATAATTCATAAATATATCATCTTTTAAGTCTAAGGTAAGAACTGGATCAATATCAAACTTCATCTAAATATTTTTTAATTTTTAGAAGTTTATCTGAATCATTTTTATCTAAGATAAATTCATCGAATGCTCCATACTTAGAACGATATCCAAAGATATATGCAATACCTTTCCATAATCTTTGAAAAAACGGAAGTCTAACCAAATGTATTGTTAAATACACTTGATTATTTAAATAACTAACAATTACTTGATGTTCAGGACTTCCACAAGAACATATTAAAATATCTCTTTCCATTATATAAAATCGAATAAATCAATATCTTTTGATAACTTTTTTAAATTTTCTTCATTATGTTTTTTAGCATACTCTCTTGGAGTAATTAATTTACTACAAGGTTGCATAGAAGATACATATTGATGAACTTTATTATCAGATATACCAGTACTAAATGTATATAATTTCTTCCAATCTGACTTTCTATTGCCACCAAAGAAATTAATATTAGAATATTGAGTTTCTAACTTCTTACAAAGATTAACAAAAGCACTTGACATATCATTAGATTTCTCCAAGATAAGTCTTACATATATAGTATGATTACCTTTAAGCTCTTCAATTTTATTTAAAGCTTGATAAATAGTCGTACTAGTATATTCACAAAAGCCATGTGCAAAACACCAACTTCCTCTGTAATAAAATACTCGAAAATCGAAACACTTATAAGATTTTAATTGTTCTTCTAATGTTTTATCTTGACATTTTGCCCATCTATTAACTAAACGCATCCACCAAGTTCTAGGTTTAAGATACGTCATTGAATTATGTGTACCTATCATCTTATTTCAATATTAGTATCTCTACTCCACATTGTAGTACAATATGTTGGATCAAAACCAAATTGAGTTAGGATTTCATCCATATCTATATTTGGTTCATCTAAAATAGGATAATTCTTTACATTATAAATAGTGAGAGTTCCTTCTGCGCTATCAAATACAATTAACTGTTCCATTCTCCTCTATCTTTTAATTCTTGAATAAATATTGGAAGATAAACTCTTCTCCAATTATTATCTTTAATAAGTTTAATACAATTCTTGATATGACTTGTTTCCATATCAGTAATACTAAATAATTCACCACTTTTAGTTTCCCAAACAATAGTTTCTTGAACTACCCAAGTATTTGTTTTAACTACTTTTTGAATTGTTTTAAGTCCTTCATAATGAAATAAATCATCATTAATAAGTTCTTCCAATCCATACCAATCTTGATCTTCTGCCCACATAATTATTTAATCATTAAAATTATTACACTTTAAATCTTGCCAACGAGTATTTTCCGTAACTATTCTTTTAA
>CALEJY010000120.1 GCA_937898445.1 uncultured Candidatus Melainabacteria bacterium
TATTCACACTCCTGATCAGGCTGAAGCTGTAAGCAAAGTTGCTGATATTTTGCAAATCCCTGCGTTTTTGTGCAGACAAACTGATTTGTTGGTGGCAGCTGCAAAAACAGGAAAAATTGTAAACATCAAAAAAGGACAATTTTTAGCTCCGGATCAAATGGGTAATTTGGTTAAAAAAGTTGAAGAATGTAACAATGAACAAGTTTTGTTGACTGATAGAGGAAGTTCTTTTGGGTACAACAATTTAGTTGTTGATTACAGAGGAATTCCGATTATGCAAAGATTTGGCTATCCTGTAGTTTTTGATGCTACTCATAGCGTTCAACTTCCGGGAGCTAACGGAACTTCTTCAGGCGGGGATAGAACTTTTGTTCCACCTCTTGCAAAGGCTGCAATGGCAGTTGGAGCTGACGCTTTGTTCTTTGAAGTTCATCCGGATCCTGACAATGCTAAATCAGATGGACCTAATATGGTTCCGCTTGACAAGGCTGAGGAATTATTTAAAATTTGCAAAGAAATCTTTGAATTGGTGAGAGCGTAATGATTATCAAACAATTTGTAGCTGGATTAATCGAAAATAATATGTACCTCGTTATGGATGAAAAATCGCATGATGCGGTGCTTATTGATGCTCCACAAGATATTCCGGAAGTAAAAAAGACCGTTGATGAATTAGGTGCAAACGTTAAATATATCTTGATTACTCACGGACATTTTGACCATATTATGGGCTTAAATTCTTTGAAAAAAACATTGAATGCTCCTGCCGTAATTTGCAAAGATGACCTTGTAATTTCTGATAATGTGAATGAATTTACAAGAATTTTCGGTGTTCCTGATATCGAGCCTCCGATTTATGAAAAGTTTGTAAAAGACGGCGATATTTTGAATGTCGGGGATATGAAAATTAAAGTAATTCAAACTCCGGGACATACAGAAGGTGGTGTTTGCTACTTAATTGATGACAATTTGTTTTCCGGTGATACTTTGTTTAAACAAAGTGTTGGCAGAACTGATTTGTTCGGCGGAAACCTTGAAAAAATCAGACACAGTGTGAAAGAAGTGTTGTTTAAGTTGGATGAAAATATCAAAGTTTTTCCGGGACATGGTCCAATGACAACAATAGCTTACGAAAAAAGACATAATGAAATAATATAGTACAGATTTCAGGTGAGGGGTTCAATCCCAAACAAAAGAGAAGGTAATAAAAATGAAAGAACAACTAGAAAAAATATTTGCAAATGCAACTGAAGATTTGGCGAAAGCTACGTCTATCAATGATATTGAAGAAATTCGTGGTAAATATTTGAGCCGTAAAGGTGAATTTAACGAAATTAAGAAAAATCTAAAAAACTTGTCTAACGACGACAAAAGAATTGTTGGTTCTTTGGCAAACGAAATTACCAAAAAGCTTGAAGAAGGCTTGAAAGCTAAGCACGACGAGTTTTATAGAAAAGAATTGAATGAAAAATTGAAACAAGAAAGAATTGATGTTACTTTACCTGGGAAATATACTCAAATGGGCAGAGTTCATCCGTTGACTTCTACTACAAATGAAATTACGGCTATTTTCCAAAGTTTAGGTTTTTCAGTTGTTCCACAAGCAAATGCGCCGGAAGTTGAAACAGAATATTTTAACTTTGATGCGTTGAACGTTCCGAAAGATCATCCGGCTCGTGATGTTCAAGATACTTTCTATACAGAAATTGCGAAAAATGTTGTTTTGAGAAGCCAAACTTCTAACGCTCAAATTCATGCAATGGAAGGCAAAAATCCGCCTATCAGAATTATTTCTCCGGGTAGAGTTTATAGAAACGAAAATATTAATGCTCGTAAAAATAACTTCTTCCATCAAATCGAAGGTTTGTATGTTGATAAAGACATTACTTTCGGGGATTTGAAAGGTGTTTTGAATGAATTTATCAGAACATATTTTGGCGCAAGCAGACCTACAAGATTTAGAAGCAGTTTCTTCCCATTCACTGAACCATCAGCAGAAGTTGATGTTCAATGTATTATGTGCGAAGGCAAAGGTTGCAGAACTTGTTCCGGTACCGGTTGGTTAGAAGTTTTGGGTTGCGGTATGGTTGACCCGAATGTGTTGAGAGGTGTAGGAATTGACCCTGATGTTTATACCGGATTTGCTTTTGGTATGGGCGTAGAAAGATTGGCAATGCTAAAATATGCAATCGATGATATAAGATTGTTCTTTAATGATGATGTGAGATTTTTGAAACAGTTTTAGTTAAATATATCAATAAAAAGAAAGACCTCAAACGAGGTCTTTTTTTTATTTATAAATATCTTTGATATAGTAAAAATAAGTTTCTTTTGACATTGGCAGACAATATGACAAGTAGCCGTCATGCCAAGCCCCTAAAACGGGAATTCCACCTTTACTGCTAATTCCTAATGAAAATACATCAAGCCCACCAGTATTCGGCTTTTTAAAACCATTAATGTCAAAGCCTATAGCTGGATGGAAAGTTTTATACCAACCGTAAGGAAATATTATACTTCCATCAGCTAAAACTGCTGCAGGTTGGTACGCTTTTATTTGAGCAGCAGAAAATCCTCCGCAGCCAGACGTGAAAGGAAAATTATCTGTACTATAATCTGGCACACAACCTTGAGCGTAAGCATCTGTTTCGCAATATTTAACAACATTTAGATTTTTTACAAATTCATTCCATAGTTCTTTGCAGGCTTCTGATCTGTCGCTTCTACTATAATTTTTTTCGGAGCAACCTATATTTTCACCTAATTCTTGAACCGCTTGATTGAAGGCATTTGTTATTGTTGAATATGTCTTTTTAAATTGATTTTTTGCAACTGATTTCTTATAGTTAGCCATAAGCGTTGGAATTGTAAGTGCCGTAACTACTCCAATAATTCCTAGTGTAATCAAAACCTCAGCTAGAGTGAAAGCTCTTTTCATGTTAACTCCTATAATATGTCATGTTTTATTTATATTCTTATTGTAACACATTATCAAAGTTAATGCAATACATCAAGATTAGCCTATAATGCAGGTTTAATAAAAATGGCAAAATGGAGTTTAATATTTGTATGAAAAAGATGTTTGGTCAAAGGTTAAGAGAATTACGCACTGCGAAAAAGTTGACGCAAGAAACTGTTGCAGAGTTGATTGATATTAAACCTGAAAATTATTCAAGGATAGAGAATGGTTTATCGTTTCCAAAGCCTGAAAATATAGTTAAATTGAGCAAGGTTTTGGATGTTGAGATTGCAGAATTGTTCCAGTTTTCGCACCTAAATGATTATGAAAAGATTTTGGATGCAATTATAGAAAAATTGAAATCAGATAAAGAAACCACAGTTATTACATATAAGTTTTTGAAAAGTTTAGGAAAGTTGTAGAAGTATTTTTTGAATTAAAACCCTCTCCCGCATTTGTAACGTTCGCCCATGCTCACGAACAACTGCTCCCTCAGCACAAGGCAGACAGGGTCACACGCATCGCACAGCTCTGCGGTTCCCTTTGTCTCACATAGAGAGAGGGTTAAAGCTTATTGTATTCTTCTAATATTTTTAACAAAACTCCATCAATGTTATTTATAATTTCGTTATCCCAAAATCTTAAAACTTTATATCCTAATTTCTTTAAATCTTCAGTTCTTTTATTGTCATATTCAATATTATCAAAATGTTGAGAACCATCTAATTCAATAATCAGTTTTTTCGAAAATGCAATAAAATCAACAATATAATTTCCGATAGGGACTTGTCGTCTAAACTTAATTCCTTCAAGACGTTTTGCTCTAATTTTTTGCCACAATATATTTTCACAATCAGTTTGAGTTGTTCTTAAATCTTTTGCATTTGTTAAAGATTTTTTAGAATATATTCTATCCATATTACGATTATATTATAAACATGCCCTCTCTCTTTGTGAGAGGGTAGAATTTCGCCATTGTCAGGATGAGAATGGCTGAAATTCGGGAGAGGGTTCACTCAAACTTACTGCACAACCTTATGCAAACCATGTGGTTTGTCGACGTTTCTTCCTAATGATGTTGCTATTTCTAATGCCAAAAGTTGCGAAATTGCTACCAAACAGAATGATTTTACAATCTCACTTTCGCATTTTACATCTATATTGAATTTTGGATTAAGTTTGTCGTTTGAACAACCGATTATTGTTAATGGTGGGTTGTAGTCCTCTGCAATTTTGCTCAAATTCTTGATTGCGGTGTAACTTAATTCGTTTACAGAAATATGTATCATTGCCGGTTTGTTGTTCAATATTGCAACATGTCCGTGCATAAATTCTCCCAAAATATTTGAATAAACATTGATGTAAGAAGTTTCTTTTATCTTCAAAGATGCCTCTTTGGCGATTGCGTAAGAAATTCCGTCTGCAGTGATAACAATGTTTTTATATTTTGCCAAAAATTTTGCGATTTCTTTTATTTCAGGATGAAGTTTGTAAGTTGCATTAATATATTCCGGCAACTCTTTTAAATCATTAATATAGTTTGAAATGTCAATTCCCTTGTGCGCTGCGTATTTCAAGACTAACAATGTGCAACATAACATTTGGGTTGTAAGAGATTTTGTTGCCGCAATACTTTTTTCTTCTCCTGCGCAACAGTCAATTTTGAAATCAGATGCTTCCCATATTGTAGAACCTTTTTTGTTTGTGATACAAAGTGTTCTCATTCCAAATTCTTTAGCTTTTTTCAGTGCAGAATTTGTGTCTGATGTTTCGCCTGATTGAGTTATAAACACGTACAAAATGTCGTTGTCGTGTGGAACGGCAGCTTTTAAGAGAAATTCACTTGAATAAATAGCTCGGGCTTCAATTCCTGCAACATTTCCAAACAAGTCGGCAGCAAATCTTGCGCAGTGGTAAGATGATCCGCTTGCAACAAAAATAACTTTTTGAATATCAACAGGTATATCAAACAAGATATAATTGTCGTCGCTAATGTGCGTTTCAAGAAGGTTTTTAAGCACTTCTGCCTGTTCAAAAATTTCTGTTTCCATGCTTGTTGTTTTGTGTGAATTGAATAACATATTTACTCCGTTTTGAATTAAACAGTCCTCCCGAAAGGGGAGGACATTATAAATCTAGCCTAAAATATCTCTCAAAATTTCGTTAACGGCTTTTGGATTAGCTCTGCCTTTAGTTTCTTTCATTACTTGACCAACGAAGAAACCTAGTAGGTTGTTTTTACCGTTTTTGTAAGCTTGAACTTCGTTTGGATGAGCGTCAACAATTTTTTGAGCAATTTCTTTGATTGCACCGGTATCAGAAATTTGGCTCAAACCACGTTTTTCAACGATTTCAGAAGCTTTTGTGCCATCTTTCATCATATCAATAATAATTTGTTTACCGATGTTGTTAGAGATTGTATTTTTTTCGATTAACGCAATTAACTCAGCCAAGTTTTCAGGAGTTAATTTAGTGTCTGTAATTTCTTTCTTTTCTTCTTTCAAGTAAGCTGCAATTTCGCCCATAATGAAGTTTACGGCGATTTTTGGAGATGCGCCTAATTCCAACACTTTGTCGAAGAATAAAGCCAAGCCCATTTGTTCAACGATTACTGATGCGTCGTATTCGCTCAAACCTAATGACATATAGCGTTCACGTTTTGCTTGAGGAAGTTCCGGCATTTTGTCTTTGATTTCTTGAACCCATTCTCTTGAAATTTTCAATGGCATCAAATCAGGTTCTGGGAAGTATCTGTAATCGTGAGCATCTTCTTTGCCTCTCATAGAGCGAGTTTCTCTTGAGTTGTCATCCCAAAGTCTTGTTTCTTGAACAACTTCGCCACCTTCTTCAACGATTTCGATTTGTCTGTCGATTTCGTATTCAATAGCTCTTTGCAAAGCTGAAAAACTGTTTACGTTTTTGATTTCGGCACGAGTACCAAATTCTTTAGAACCCTTAGGCATAATAGAAATGTTTGCATCACATCTCATAGAGCCTTCTTCCAAGTTGCCGTCGCAAACGCCGATATAACGAACAATGTTTCTTAATTCTTCCATATAGTTTCTTGCTTCTTCAGAAGATCTCATATCAGGTTCAGAAACGATTTCCAATAGTGGAGTTCCGGCTCTGTTCAAGTCAACTAGTGAGTATGAAGAACCTGCAAGTCCGTCAGCTCCTGCGTGAACAAGTTTCCCGGCATCTTCTTCAAGGTGCGCACGAGTGATACCAATTCTTTTGCCTTTGATATCCAAATATCCGTTTACACAAATTGGTTCGTCATATTGAGAAATTTGATATCCTTTTGGAAGGTCAGGATAAAAATATTGTTTTCTGTCGAATTTACATCTTTCAGGAATTTCGCAGTTCAATGCTAAACCTGTCAAAATACCCATATTTACACATTCTTTGTTAAGAACAGGCAAAACACCAGGCATACCCAATGTAATAGGGCTAGTTTCTGAGTTTGGTTCTTTACCAAATTCGCAGCCATCCGGTGCGAAAATTTTTGATTTGGTTTTCAATTGTGCGTGAACTTCCAAACCAATTACGACTTCGTATTTATCTCTTAAATCTTCCATTTTGGTCTCCTTATTTCTCATTTTATTTTATCACAAACATATCCATCAAATCAATCAGTTTTTTGTGCATTTTTACGTTGTGAACTCTTATGTAATCAACGTTTCTTTCTATTGCAAGTGCGTTGATTGCCGTTGTGTAGATGTCTTTGGTTAAATTGTCGGCATTTGGTATATCCAGCAAGCTTTTTCGAGAAATTCCAAGCATAATAGGACAATTCAGAGATTGAAATTCTTCTATTCTTCTAATGATTTCAAAATTATCCTCTTTGGTTTTGCCAAAACCAATTCCCGGATCAATGATTATGTTTTCGATATTTTTTGAGTGCGCAAAATCGATTTTCTTTTTGAGGTTTAAGAAAATATCTTCAATCAAATCGTTGTAATGTGGCGAATTTTGCATTGTTTCCGGTGTGCCTTGCGAGTGTTGAATAATGATTGGAATGTTATATTTTGCGATTACATCAACCATTTTTTCATCATAATCAAAACCTGAAACATCGTTGATTATGTCTGCACCTGCATTTATACATTCTTCTGCCACAATTGCACTGCGAGTATCTATACTGATTGCAGTTTTATCTTTTGCAAAATCAATTATTGGTAAAAGTTTTTCTAACTGTTCTTTTGGTGGAACTGGAGAGGAATATGGTTTAGTTGATTCTGCTCCAATGTCAATAATATCCGCACCATCAGAAATGAGTTCTAAAAGATGATCTTTTGCTTTTTCAAAATCATTGTACATTCCGCCATCTGAAAAAGAATTTGAAGTTAAGTTCAAAATTCCGACAAGTTTTGTCCCCCTCCTATTTGCAAAATTGTGTAAAAGTGCTGAGTGTTGCGATTCTTCGGCTACTTCATTCTGAGCGTTAGCGAAGAATCTCCTGTTGATTGCCTCAGAATGACTTATTTTTTCAAGTTTTTCACCTAATTCTTTTAATCCAAATGGTTGAAATTTTAGTTTTTCTGCGACTTTTTTTATTTGCGAAACACTTCCACCTAAAATACAATTTGAATTTTCGATTTTTCCGGTAATAACCTCTCTGTGCGTTGCACAGTCACAACCTACAGAAAGAGCGGTTTGTTTCAAAATATTTGCCATTGCAGGAGTTAAAGAATATATTTTGATATTCTTGTAGTCAAATTTCTCTTTTGCTTTGTGGGTGTATGATTTGTCGAACCCGATTTTTTTTAATTCGTTTTCGATATCAGTGTCTTTAATTTCTCTCAAAATAAAATCGTGCATAGCCTTAGCTTAGCACGATTTTGTATATTTAACAATATTGATTAATTTTTATGTAAAATGTTTTCGTCGATTGCATCGGTTGCAACTTTGCTGATGTCAGAAAGTCCTGAAATTAGTGTTACAAAGCCGAAGCCGTAACCCAAAAAGCCTGCGCCGAATTTGTATAATTTGCTATTAACTAAAGGTTTAAGAACTTTCATTCCTCTAACTTTTGCACCCCAGTTAAGTACTGCATCTTTTGCCCATCTTGCGTTTTCAGCAACTTTTGCCCACAAACCGGTTGATTGTTTTGCAACGGTTGTAGTTGTTTTGGCAACTCCGGCAACACCTTTCATTCCTTTAGAAACTTTTGATGCGGATGCAAACATATCAAAGCCTGATTTGGCTGCGATTGCGCCACCACCTGCAACGATTTTCTTTTCAGCGTCTTTATCTCGATTGCGAGCTTGCGGTGCAGGATTTGCGGTAAATGAAATTCTTTCGTTTAAAGAAATTACCATTATTCTTCAGATCCTTTTTCGCTGTGTTCTTTGATTGCTGTAACGCCAGATGCTACACCACCTGATGCGGCAGTTGTATTTACGGCAGCTTTTTCATAAGTTTCAGCCTTTACGCTTTTGATTTTGCCTTTTACGTAATTAACTCCGGTTTTAACTTTGTTATATACAAATGAAATTCCGTCGCTGATTGCTTTAAAGAATTTTGCAATAGGTTTGCCAAATTTTGTTTGTGTAAATTTATCAAGTTTAGCTTTTGGAGTTGTGTAAGCTTTTGATTTTACAAAATCTGCTTTTACGTTTTTAGCAGTTTTGGAAATAAATTCTGTTGTAGCTTTTGCTTGTTCTTTCAAACCTTGCATAGCTTTAGTTTGACCTAATTTTTTGAATGCTTTTATTGATTGTTTAGCTCCCCATCCGGTAGCCATTCCGCCTAACAAACCTGTTGTTACAATTGTTCCGCCGGCAATTAATTTTTTTGCAGTTTTTGGTAGGTGCAAATCTTTGTTTTCTGCTAATTCAAGAAAATCGTCTTGTTGTTCTTCAATTTCTCGTCTTGCAGCTTGATAATTTCTTTCTTCAAGTTCTTCAGGGCTTAATCTTCTATCCCTGTTGCGACCAAAAGTAGTGCTATTGTTTGAGATTTTAGGTTGTATTGTTAACATATTTTTCTCCAATATTTTTTTTCACAATACATAATGGATGTGAATAATTTTTCTTGCTATTCTGTTAAAAATTTGTTACAAAATATTTGCTAAGATACTCTGTCATTATTGCACATTGATGTTTATTTGTAAACAAATTTACTCCCTTGATATGAATTTCTTTTAATAAATTCTCTATCTATTTTGTTTAAGCAATCAAATTTCTTAGAAAGCCATAGCGGTGCAATTAGTTCAGAACTCAACCCATTGCCTGCAAGTCGATGAATTGTCGTTGTTTTAGGTAAATATTCCAAAAAGTCGCAAACTGTTTGAACATATTCATCTTCATACATAAAACTAATTCCGCCATCATTATAGATTTTTGCAAGTTTAGTTCCTTCTAAAGCGCATAACATGTGAATTTTAACCCCATCAACTCCGAGTTGAGCTAATTTTTGTGCTGTTTGCATAATTTCATCGTGTGTTTCCCACAAGCCGAAAATCACGTGTACACAAACATTTATACCTGCTTCTTTTGTCTTTTCATAAGCTCTTAAAAAGCAATCAAAATCGTGGCCACGATTGATTTTTTCTAATGTTTTGTTGTGGATTGATTGTAACCCGTATTCTATCCACGTATAATAATCGTCTTTGTATGATGAAATCAGTTTTATTTTATCATTATCAACGCAATCAGGGCGAGTACCAATCGAAATTCCGACAATATCCGGATGGTTAAGTGCAGAATTATATATTTTTTCAAGCTCATCAACCGGTTTGTAGGTGTTAGAATACGCTTGAAAATATGACATAAATTTTTGTGCCTTAAAACGATTTTTCAAAGTTTCTGCGCCAACTTTAACCTGTTCTTCTATAGGCAAAAGTTTGGAATGTGCTTGTGAAAAACTTCCTCCTTCATCACAAAAAATACATCCGCCGGTAGAAATTGTTCCATCTCTATTCGGACATGAAAAACCGGCATCAAGTGTTATTTTATAAACCTTGACACCGAATTTGTTTTTTAAATGTGCGCTATATTGATTGTAGCGTTTGTCTGTGTTGTTGAACAAGTTTGCGCCCCTTCCTCAAAATCCATAAAATCAAAAAATTAAAAATTTTCGTGACAATTTTGGATTTCGGTCCTCACATTATTTGAGGACATGAAGTTTCAATATTTATTTGTTTTCGTCTTCATCATAGATTGGGTAAACGTAGTGTTCGCCACAGTTTGGACATACAACTTCTTGTTGTTTGCCATCTTCAACTTTAGCTACTTCAAACAAAGTTTTGCAACCTGATTGTACACATCTGATAGCCCAGCTTGGTCTTATTAATCTTGCCATAATTCTTTCCTCTTTTTCTCTAATACAAGAATATCTTATCATTTTAAACCACCGAATGCAAGTCGTTAAGATTATAGTATAGAGCAGTAAAAATATTTATCTTTCACGTTAAAGTGTTTTTGTGTGAGAGGGAAAATTATGAAAAAATCTTTAATATTTTTATCTGTATTGGTTGTTGCATTGATTGCATTTTTTGATGCAAAAGATAGGTTTGCGGAACTCGATAGTGTTGCGGCAAATACTCCATCGCAAGTTGAGATGAAACAAATGATTAACAAAACTGACGAGCAGATGAAAAATAATATCCCTGATTTCAAAAACAATCAACAACAAAACGCTGAAAGTATTCAGGATAAAATGAATAAAGGTCGTTTTGATAGCCAAAACCAACTCAATAATATCGACAAAAGACGAGATACAATAAATAATAAGCAGTAATTCTTGCGTGCCAATACTCCTTCCCTAATGAGGGAAGGTTTGGGATGGGTGCTATCTAGTAGACATTTATTTTATATCCCAAAAATCATATCACCATAAAAAGGTTCGGTATTTTTATCATCTTTTTTAGGCTTTTCCGGAATTGTTCTTTCAAATCTTAATGCTCCACCGTTGTTTTCATCAACTTTGGTATCAATTGGTCTGATTGCTTTTGGGAAAAATCTTAGCATAATATTTTGAGTGGCAGACGGTGTAACAACGGTTTGTGAATACAATTTGATTTTTTCTAATTCTTCATTCGCTTGAGCGTAATTTCTTGCAGTGAAAACGTTGTCGTTTGCTCCGATTTTGGTTGAATAACTATTGCTCCACATTACAAGATCGTTTACAGTATCGAGTAAGACAACAGATGTTTCCAGTCTGTATGGGTAAGAAATATCAAAAACAGATGAAATGTTTAGGATTTCCCACACGCTGCGTTTTATTGAGTTTTTTTTTGTAACTGCTGAACTGGAAACGATTAAAACTGATTTGCAATTAAAACTATTTCCGACTTTTTTTATTGCTGCATAATCCAATTTGTTAGTTGTTTGGTATTTGTTCAAAAGATTTGCAGTTGTTTGTTTTAGGTCGGAATTTTGATTTAATTTTGCTCTGACTTCATATAAATCAGGTGATTTAACTTTTCCGTTAGAAGAATTAAAATCTTTGATAATGTCATTTGCAACGATTTCAGAAACTTCTTCAAAACCGTAATAATTTTCTTTTGTGTTGAAAATATCAGACGGTAACACAAGCACATCAAAAGTAATTGCTTGCGCAAAGGAAGTTAGTAATGTTAAAATCAATAAAATTTTTGCAAATGTTTTCATAATTGGATTATAGCATAAAAAAATAGCTCCTTCCCTAAAGAGGGATGGGGGCAAACCAGTGAAGGTTTAATATGCCTTTTTACTTAAATTCTTAACAATTTCATATAATCGTATGATAACAAATATTGAAAAATAACATAAAATTCAGGTATGAAATATGAAGAAATGATTAAATTGGCAGCAAAAGCCTCAGAAAATGCTTATGTTCCATATTCAAAATTCCCTGTAGGAGCTTGTGTATTAGCAGAAAGTGGAAAAGTTTATACAGGATGTAATTTTGAAAACTCAAGTTACGGTATGACAATTTGTGGCGAACGTAATGCGATTGGTACTGCGATTGCGGCAGGAGAAAGAAAAATTCGTGCAGTTGCGATTTATTCTCCTAAAATGAAATATTGTGTACCGTGTGGTGCTTGTAGACAGGTTATGAGCGAATTTGTTTCATCTGAAGGATTGGATATAATTCTTAAAACAGATGATGGAATTGTTGTAAAAACCTTGCAAGAAATGTTGCCGGATAGTTTTGAATTATAGAATATGTATTTGTTTGAATTAATAACAAAATATATAAAGGGTAAAAAATATAAAAAAGCCCTTGATTTTGATCCGTTTGAAACAGGTGAACAAGATCCGGAATTTAATTCTGAAAATTGTGAACATGTGTTTCTTCCGATAGATAGTACAGAAGAAACTCTTGCATGTTCAAAATGCGGACTTGTTGTGAAACGTGAAGATTTGAAGGATGTAAATATCTTCAAAAGAAGTTAAAATTTGATTGGGTAATCTTTAGATATTTTCCAACCGTCGTATTGGATTAGTTTTGCACAGAAGCCGTGATTTTGCGCACAACTAAAAGAATGCCCGTCAATTAATTGTTCACGAGTTCCATTCCAGTAGTTTGAATATGGTTCAAATGTTGGTTTTAAAGAGTATTTTAGATCTTTTTGAGATTCTTCATTGTTTTGATGGGATAACAATATTGGATTAAATCTAAATGAAAAATAGTTTTTCCCAGCTTGAGTATTACTAATTGCATCTGAATTTACATAAAATACCATGTCATATATATAATTTGTAACTCCTAAAACGCTACCATCTTTTAAATAAATCAAGAGAATATCATTAGTATTGGTTCTATTTTTAGTTTTTTCGGTTTTTAAGATTTCAAGGTGTTTCCCAATTGTGGAATTAAACCAATCTTCAACTTCGTCAATAGAACAAGTTGCATTAGCCCCAGAACTTCCACAATCAATAATCCAATTTGTCACATCTCCATATTCAGCATTAGTCAAATTAATGGCTTGGTTCACAACAGAATAAATTTTTTCTAATTTTGTTTCAACTACTTTTTTTCTGTGATTTGCCATAAGTGTTGGAATTGTTAATGCTGCAACAACTCCGATTATTCCGAGAGTGATGAGAACTTCTGCGAGAGTGAAAGCTATTCTTTTCATTTAGTTACCTCTTTTTATATCTTGCTTTGTCTATAATAATGTGCGACTAGTCTACTATATCACGTGTATTATTCTGTGTCAATGGTTTACTATAGTAAGCAATATGACTATTAAAATAGATGAGATTGATAAAAAGGTTGGTTTAAATATTAGGTTGGAAAGAGTTAAACGAGGAATTTCACAAGAAACTCTTGCTGATATGGCAGGTTTGGCACGTTCTACAATGGGGATTATTGAAAGAGGAGAACAATCTCCGTCACTTCAAACAATTGCAAAAGTAGCTAATGCCTTTCAAATAGATATGTATAAGTTGTTTTTGTTTGAGGAATAATTAATATAAACAGTTGAAATATTCAGAAAAATTTGTTATACTTTATTATAAGAGGTACTTATGAAATTTGATGTTATTTTGCATAAAGAAGGTAATGGCTATTGGGCAGAAGTTCCTGCCTTAAAAGGGTGTTATACTCAAGGTGATACTATTGATGAAATAAAAGATAATATAAAAGAAGCTATTACGGCTTGGTGTGATTGCTTGTAAATTGTATAAGCACCCACCTTACTCCTCCCTCAAAAGGGTGGAAACTTTTACCCCCTGCTCTTGTGAGGGATGCTAGGGATGAGTGATGTCTCGTTAGGGATTTTTACAATAAATAAGCTCAAATCTTAAACTTTGCTCGTAAGTAAGAAATTATTATTTCTATTTCTTACTCAACATCATTTGAGATAATGTATTTTTTGCGGCTTGGAGTTGAGCATCATTATTGTTTTTTACATCTTGAATGCTCAAAACTACTTTTATATCAGGAGTAATTCCTTTTTTGTTGATATCTGTCCCTTTAGGGGTTAAATATTTTGCAACGGTTAAATTTATGCCTGTTTCGTTTGGCATTGGGATGATTTTTTGAACCATTCCTTTGCCGTAAGTTTTTGTCCCCAAAAGTTTCGCCTTATTATAATCTTTTAATGCACCGGACAAGATTTCGCTTGCGCTTGCAGAATTGCCGTCAACAAGTACAACAGTCGGTTTCTTTACGCCAAATTCTGTATCTTGTGCGTTGATGTCGTATTTGTAGCCGTTTCTTCCAACGATACTAACAATATTTCCTTTAGGAATAAAAAGGTTTGCAATAAATACGGCGTTTGGTAACAATCCGCCTGTGTTTCCTCTCAAATCAAGGATTAAACCTTGTGTGTTCTTTGTCTTTTCCAAAGCTTCCAAAAACTCGTTTGGAGTTGTTGAGCCAATAAAACTTGTTATTTGGATATAACCGATATTTTTGTCTAAAACAGAACTTTTTACTGTTTTAATTTTTATTTCTTTGCGCATAACCCTTTTAGAAAGTTTGTCGTTATTTCTTAAAATTGTTATGTTGACAAAACTGTTTTCAGGTCCTCTGACAAGGTTTGCAACTTCTGAAAGTGACAAACCATTAACGTTTTTACCATCTATTGATAGAATTATGTCTTTAGGTAAAAGGTTCGCAAACTGTGCCGGAGTGCCTTCCATAACGTTTTCGATACGGATTTTTCCTGCAACGGATGCAATGTTTACGCCAATTCCTGTTATTTTTGAATTGATAGAATTGTTTTGTTCAAGATATTCTTGTTTAGACATATATCTTGAATATGGGTCGTTCAAGCTTGCAAGCATTGTATCAATGGCAACTTTCGCATCTTCATCAGTTTTTATTTGACCGTGATAATGCTCTTTCCATCTGCCCCATGCTTGGTTGTTAAGTTCTGCATCGTAATAATTGTCACGAATAATTTTCCAACTGTTATCAAAAAGTTTTTGGGATGAAATTTGGTCATGATCTACCATTTCCGGCATTTCTGAAACTTCAAAATTATCCAGATTTAAAAAGATTTTGTTTAGTGCGAACAAAGTCGCAACCAACAATAAAAATATTACGATTTGACTTTTTTTCATACCAATATTTAACAACAAGGATTTTTTATAATCAATATACTTTTTAAGTAGGCAAGGAGGAGAGGATGTATAGATGCAAAGATGTGCAGATGCATTGTCTGTTACGGATAAAAATGTTATTAATTGGCATTATAACTAGCAATTAAACACTATAATGATAGTTTTTGTAACGGACTTTGCCTCTATGCCTCTTAGCTTCTAGCCCACTTTATTTACAAATCCTCAAATCCTGGTGATGTTGATGGTAAATTTTTGTATCCTTCGTTAGACATTACGGTTTTCTTGATGTATCGGTTTGAATAGCCGCCACGTTCAAACAATTTTTTCAACTGGTTTTCTCTTACAACCAATGGATGTAATTCGTCATTACTCTCTGGATAAAGCTTAGAAATCTCGTACCAAACAGATGCTTCCATTGTCCAAGCGTAAGTTTCTTCGGCTAAAGAATTGTATTCATCTTGGTGAAGTGCCTCGTGTGACAAAAGAGCTGCTAACGCTCCCGGAGGTGCATCTTTGTGGCGTGGGTTTATATAAATAAATAATTGTTTGTTCTTTTTCCAACCTAGTGCATCAAAATTTGCATAATCAGGGTTGATTGTTCCCAAATCTCTAAATTCGATTTTCACGGCTCTACCGGACAAATTGTTCCCTAAAATTGCATTACGTGAAAATTCTCCGTTCGTTCCTTTTAGCATATCAAGTGCGACATACAAAACTTCGTCTTTCCCAACTTCTTTGTACATTGGAGTAATTTGTTTAACATAGTTGTATGTATATTTTGCAGGATATGTTTTCGGCATTTCTAAAAGCGACGGATCTTGCTTTTTGGCTGAAAACGCAGGCAATTGCATTACAAATAAAATCTTTTTCAAATTATTTTTATTCACGAATACTCTCTCCCATAATATAAAAACTACATCTGTAGTAATATTATAATTCTTTTAATTCCAACGTCAAATTTTTTTTATTTTAATTTTCTGTTTAGTGACGCAAGTTCTTTGTATTTAAGCTTATATTCAGTGTTTTCAGAAATGCTTTCTGCTTCTTTTATATAATCAAGTGCGGTTTTAAAATCTTCTTTTGCTTTGTAAATATCGCTCATTTTAGCGTAATATTCAGCGTTATTTACATCAAACATAATCGCACGTTTCATACATTCGATAGCTTCATCATAATCTTTTTCTGCAAAACGAACCATTGCAAGGTAAAAATATCCGCCTGCGTAGTTCATATCAAGCGAAATCGCTTTTTGAGCATAATCTTTTGTTGTGTCTAAATCTTCCTTTGCAAAAGCTGCTTTTGCACCTGTAGTGTAAGCAGTGATGTAGTTTTCGTTTGAATTTAAGATTTTTTCAACGATATTTAAAGCATCATCATATTTTTTTTCAGCAATATAGATTTCTGCAAGCTGGCATTGGTAATTCAAACTATTGCTATTTCTTTCAATAACTTCTTTAATTGTTTTTTCTGCTTTCTCAAACATTGAAAGTTCTTTGTAAACATTTGCCAAAGAAATTAGTGTGAAATTATCATTATTGCCGTTTTTTAGGTTGGTTTCAAGTTCACGTTGCGCACCTAAAAAGTCTTTGTGTTCAAGTTTTAATAAAGCGTTCAAAACATGTGCAAGCCCGTATTCTGCATCGTGTTCAAGGATATAATCAATTTCTTTTTGCGCTTTTTCGTAATTTTTTTGTTCAAAATATAAATATGCTAGAGAATATCTGTAGCCCAAATTGTCAGGTGACATACAAATAGCTTGAACATAAGATTGTGCAGCCTCTTTAATCCAGCCGTTATAAAAATATGCGTTGCCGAGATTGTATAAATATCTGTGATTTTTCTTGTTTAAATTTGATGCTTTTGAAAAATATTTTATTGCATCAATAAACTTCAAATCCTCTAGTGCGAATAATCCCAAATAGTTTAGAACTTCTGGGTTGTCAGTTGTTTTTGAAAAAGAATTAAAGATTTGTTTTGATTTTTCAAAATCGCTTTCGTCAAAATAAATTTTTCCTAAAAGAACTAACGCATCATCGTTTTCAGGGTTAATGTTTAAAGCTTTTTCAAGTTTTGTTTTTGCAATCTTAAATTCGCAATTGTCATAATATGCTTTTGCAATTTCAAATAAAACTTTGTCATTTGTCAATTCAGAATTTTCAAGAGTTTCAATCTTTTTGAAATCATTTGTTTTTGCAGCTGATTTGATTAGTTCAATCAGATTTTCAGGTGTTTGTTGAAGATTAAAAATCTTTTTGGCAGTTTTATATGCTAGTTCTTTTTCATCTGAAAAAATGTAGATTTTTTGCATAATTTTTAATGATTCAATATGGTTTTCGTTTTTCTGCAAAACTTTTTCTAAATAATGGGTTGCACGAGGAAAATTCCTAAGCAAGAAATAAAGTTCTCCGAGTTGAAAAAGAATTTCTGAGTTGTCGTTTTCAAGTTCAAGAGCTTTGTAAAGCATTTCAATAGCCTGTTTGTAGCACTTTTGAGATTTTAAATCGAATGCTTGCTTGATATATTCCAATGTTTCCTGCATTTATGCCCCGTTATTTCTTCTTATTGTTGTTGTGTTTTTTGTGCTTTTTATGTTTTGTTGTTTGAGGTTGGTTGTTATTGATTAGTACCAAAACTTCGTCTTCTCCTGCCATTTTAAGGTTGTTTCTTGCAATGCCTTCTAGGCTTTGGGTTGAAGAAAATAATTTGATGTCTTGTTTAAGTTCTTGGTTTTGGTTTTCTGCGCTATCTCTGATTTTTGTTAAAGTTGAAATTTTTGCTCTATAAGAAATAGTTTTAGAGATATTTAATATTGCGCCAAAACCTATTTGGATAAGGCAAAACAATAACACAAGAGTTAAAAACGAATAATAAAAGCCCGTTTTGTTCTTCTGTTTAACCGGAGTTTGAACTTCTTCTTGTTGTGTATTGTTTGAATTATCCTCAGCCATAAAACCTCACAACAAAATTATAAACAAAATAAACTATTAAAACAACAATGTTTGTATAAATTTACAATTTGAAAGTTGCTTGGAAATTCAATTGAGTTTTAGTTGCGCCACTGTCGACGTAATATGTTTGTTTCGCTCCTGCTTCCAACAAAAGTTTGTCTGTGTCTTTTTTGCCGAACGGATTGAATGAAAATACAAGTTCTGAAGATCTTCGATTTCTTGTTACGTCTGCTTTTAAGTTGTTTTTGAGTGAGATATAGTTGTTTAGTTTAAGTTCAGGTGTAATTGATATTGTGTTGTAATCCTGTGCGTAAGTTGTGTTCAAGGATTTTTTTACAGATGAACTTATAGCAAACCTGCTTTTTTCGTATTTTGTGAATAAACCTGTTTCTGTTTCAAGCATTGCGATATTGTCAACTTCGTTTCCATAAACTGCGCCAAGTGTAAAATTGCCGATTTTATCTGTTGTTTTAATCGATTTTGGGGCGATATGATATTCATCATCGGCGTAGCGTAATAAGGATTTTGAAGTTGTTGTATCTGTCAAATTTAAACCTTTTGAAGCAGAAATTTTTTGTGGACTTTTTAGGTTTAAAACGAAATTGTCGTTATCATCTTTTAAGTATATTGAATTTGAATCCTCGACATATTGTGCATATCCTTTCAAAACTGTTGCGCCGAGAGCGATATTGTCATCTGAGTTGTCAGAAGTTTCAGTGTCGTCAGTTTCTTGTTTCATGTTTAAGATGATTTCATCTTCGGTGTCTTCATTGGAAGATGTTTGAGTGTCGTTTATATAGGTTTCTTCTGTTGTGTCAGTGTCTTCTGATGACGTTGTTGTGTTGTCATCAGGTATTGAATAAATGAAGATATTAGGCAGTTTTTCTTGCGTGCCGGATGACCATGTTGCGGGTATCATCTTTTTGTTTGCGCAATTTGAGGGTAATTGAAAAAACATTAGTAATAATATTATTAATAAAGCCTTCTTCATAAGTTATATTTTAGAGGGTAATTAAAAATTAGTCAAATTATTTTTCTTTATCTAAATTGTTAAGTGCATATTCACAACATTGTCTAACAAGACTATTTAGCGAAACTCCTTTGTTTTGCGCAACAGTGTACAAATTTTCCACTAGGCTAAGAGGAAGTCTGAATGTTTTATTAACCATTTCTTCTTTTTCTACTTTAAACATAAATTCAATATACTATATTTTACACTTATTTTTCTATATTACAATTTAATATATAAATATAAGTGTAATTTGCACTTGATTTTCGAGTGTAAATATGTTAAAATACAAATAGGTATATTTATTGAGAGGATGTTTTTATGAAGAAGTTTAAGGGTTTTACATTAGCGGAAGTTCTAATTACTCTTGGTATCATAGGTATTGTTGCGGCTATGACTATGCCTAGTTTAATTACGAATTATCAGAAAAAGCAAACTGCTACTCAATTAAAAAAGGCTTATTCTGAATTATGTCAAGCTTTAAAAATGTCTGAAGCTGAATATGGAACGATGGATAATTGGGATTTTTCAGGTTCGGGAGATGAAAATAGAGAAAAAAGGAATGATTTTATTAATTATTATATTCTTCCAAATATAAAAACATTAAAAGTTTGCCAACCTTCTTCTTCTGAATGTTGGGCGGATGATGTTTTAGCTCTAAATAAAGCCAAAAAGGCACCCCCGCAAAATGGTAGAGATAATTCTTTTGTTGCAGTCTCTGGCTATTCTGTATATTATTGGCCTGATACTGAAGGAGTTTGGTTCTATATAGATATAAACGGTTTGAAGAAACCAAATGTTGTTGGAAGGGACATTTTTAGATTTAGGCTTTATATTAATGGTGGAAGTAGTGTGAAAAATTATGCTCTTAATCCTTATGGCGCAGATAAAAAACTTTATTATAAAAATGACTTAATTAAAGGGAATTCAGATGGGGGATGTAATAAGGACAATTCTACAAGCTATGCCGGAGATACTTGTGCAGCATTAATAATGTATAATAATTGGGAAATTACTAAAGATTATCCTTGGTAGCAGGTTTGGTTTTCAATCCAACATTGTAAACACTTGAAAAATCATAAAAAATCTGTTAAAATGATAATGTAAATAATAAAATAGAGAGGAATTTTTATGAAAAAGAGATTTTTTAGTTGCAACGGGGGGGGGGCAATCGCTTAGCCTTTCATATCAAGGGATTACACCTGTTTTTAAGGTGCTTAGATGCAAAGATACATGGATGCAAAGTCGATTTCGATAAAATATCCTCTCTCCTATGGAGAGAGAGTGGTTGTTTGAACGAAGTGAAT
>CALEJY010000121.1 GCA_937898445.1 uncultured Candidatus Melainabacteria bacterium
TTTTTGACAAATGCGTTGAAAATCTTTTAACAAAACTGTTTGTGCTTGTTGAATAATTCGTAAATCACCTGTAGCTTTTGGAAATGATTTCCAAAAAGCCAAAAAAGCTTCATCCACACTATTATAAGTTTGACCAAGCGTTGCTAAAAGTCCTCTGTTGAACATATTTACCGTCTGATTTACACTTTTTGTAATATTTTTGCACATGTTTTTTACCGATAGAACATTCATTTGAACATCTTTCAATTCATTCTTCATTTTTTTAATATTGCCATAATTTGGTCTAACAACATTCTTTAACTTTCTAAATACTTTTTTTTCAAAAAAGCATTTTGTTTTTATATCTGTATTCAAAAACAGAACTATTTTTGTTGTCTTTATTTTGAATTTCTCTTGATTAAAAGCCCAGCGCATAAAAGTCCCGTATAATATTTCACCAATATAACCTATCTCTCTTTCATAAAATCCTGTTCTGCCATTTAAATCAAGCGTCTTTTCAAGTGAGAATAAAGTTGTAAACTCGAAATTACACATTTCGTTAAACAATTCCTTTTTCATAATGAAGCAGTTAAATCCACGATGCATTTTTGAATTTAATTCTTCCAACATCAGATTATAATACTGTGGAAATTTTTTAAAGACTATACTTTTTAGTTTATCAATAGTATCAGACCTTGTAAACAATGCGGGTGAATTAACTATAGCATCATAAACATTTGTAAACTTAGGGACGTTATCTAATTTTGAAACATCCCACGTTTCAGATGTGATAATATCATACTTGCAAATTTCTTTTTTCATCTTCGAGCAAGACAGCAAATTGTATTTTTTGCATTCTTTTGAATTTAGTTCATTTGACACAACCATTCCTTGCGGATTCTGAATTTGAAAAGGATGATCTGAAAAACTTAAATATCTTCGATAATGGCATAATCCATAATAATCGGCATCTTGGTTCTTCCACGCCCAATATTGTACCGAAAGTTCGCAATAGTATGGAGCTTTTTCGGATATATTATCTCCCGTATTGTCTCCGATTTTTCCTTTTTGCGCTTCAGCAAGTGCCTGTCCGCACACTACGTTGACATACAACGGATTCTTGATTGTTGACGAAATCATATCTCTGCGATGCGATACAAAAATTTTGATATTGCTCATAGTTTTTCTCCTTATTTTATACCCAGTGCTTTTAACAACCCTTGATGAATCACTATCGTTTCTTCAGGGTTAAATGTACAATTTCTGTTTCTAAATCTGAAACAATACCTATTGTCTGAAACCATTCCTTTGAACTTATTTCCTATTGCACTACACTCAAACAACGCCCTCAAAATTTTTATTACGTCTTCCTTTTCCATTCGCTCTGTACATTTAGCTATTAGTTTATGCGATGAAATTTCTCGATCTCTAAACGATCCTAAACAAGCTAAAAAGAAATCAAACTTATCAGATGAAATGTAACCATTCATTTCATCCTTTATTTCAGGTAAAAAATAATCCTCCGAATAACATTTTAATCCGCTTAAAATTTCGTCTTTGGACAGTACTTCATTTACACTAAATTTTTGCAACGAAGCAAGTAATTGAATAAAATCACGAGGTGTATGCCTTGTGTTTTCAAGCAAATACGGTATTACATCTTTTGTTCCAATTTTTTTCGGGAAATATCTTTCAAAAATATTGCCGCAATTCTTATCTTTCAAATTAGCTCGAATATTTGCTAATTTTATTAAATTTGAGTTTTGAGGCTCTCTTGAATCGTGATACCAATTTATTCTAATTGCAAAATCTTGACACTGCTTATTTTTGTTTGGAATTTCAAATTTTTCAAACAAATCTGTCCGAATTAACAACACAATTTTGTAGTTCAACTTTTCTCTAAAAAAATAATTACAAAGATTCCCAACAGAATATAAAAGGCTGCCGAGAGAAAGATTTTGAATTTTCTTTAGAGACAAAAATTCATCCAAACCATCGATTACAATCATATTACATTTATCTGGATTATATTCCTTAAGTATACGCCTTAGCATTGTGAGCATCGCATCGAAATTATTTACATAATCATTTTCATTTTCATATTTATACATAAATTTACAAATATTAATATGAAATGATTTTCTACTTGCTTTCGCAACGATACTTCTAAAATCACCCCCAGAAAGCAATCCATTATCACGAAGCCATTCTACAAATTCCATCCATTCACTTGAAAAGCTAATATTTTTGATAATCAGCATATTGACTAAAGCGGTTAAAATTACAAAATCCCATGTTTTTGGATAGTTATTATTATCTTCACCGTTTTTTGGCAATATTTTCTCAAATGAGGCAAACGGAAAATCTCCAAGTAATTTTTTTTCACATATAAAATCTTCTCTTTCTGCCGCCATTGACAATAGTTTTTCTCCTATCAACGATTTCCCAGAACCTTTATAACCTAAAATAAGGTATTTATT
>CALEJY010000122.1 GCA_937898445.1 uncultured Candidatus Melainabacteria bacterium
CGTTGAAAATGCGAAAGCTTGCGTGGAATTTTTCTTACAAAACGATAAATTCTCTGCAAATATAATCAAAAGAGTTGCAGAACGTCACGAAAACTTTATGGATGTTGTAAATAAACTTCTAAATGCAAATTACACATTGGATGAGCTTTTGCAGCACTACAAATCAAGATATTTGGAAAACAAAATCTTTTCATCAACTACTGTTTTGTATAAATCAAAAGCGTTTTCAAAGACATTAGGTATTATAGAAGAAGATATCGAAAAACCGTCATTGGAAGGAATTGATTTGAGTAAAATCGGCAGAAACGATCCTTGTCCTTGCGGTAGCGGTAAAAAGTTCAAAAAATGCTGCGGAGCTAATCTGTAGAAAATAATAAAGAAGACGCCTTCCCTAGAGGACTGTGCCGAACAAAAGGTGACTAAATGTCACGTTTTGTGAGAGGTAAAGTGCTGGGTGCTATCCCGAAAGGGAATAGATTATAAGCTTTCACCCATCTGTCCTTCGGACATCTTCCCTATGACAAATAGGGAAGAATTGAAGTATTGTTTTAACAAAGCATTTTCAACAATGTTTTTGAACTAATTCCTATTATATTTTCAAGATCGCCGGTGTAGGATTTGATGTATCCTTTTGGCATTTCTTGTATTCCGTAAGAACCGGCTTTGTCAAACGGCTTGAAGTTGTCTATGTAGAATTTAATTTGTTTGTCGGTTAGATTTTCGAATGTAACTTCACTTGTTGTGGATTGCTTTTTGTAGTTTTGGGTGTCAGAATCCATTACAACAATTGCGGTTACTACGTGATGAATTTTGCCAGACAAGCTTTTGAGCATATTAAAAGCTCCGTCATAATCATCAGGTTTTCCGAGAATTTTGCCGTCAAGAACTACGATTGTGTCAGCTGCAATAATTGTTGAAGGTTCTTTTACTAACGGAACTACTGCTTTTGCTTTGTTGTACGCCAAATTTTCAATAAAAGCATAAGAAAAATCCGTCGTCGAGTGGTCTTCCACATACGGTGACGGAATGATTTCAAATCCAATATTATGTTTTTTTAGAATATCCGCTCTCCTTGGAGAAGAAGAAGCAAGGATAATTTTTCCCACCATTTTGTTCTCACTTTCTTTACCTGTAATTATACAGGAAAAAAATAAGAACAGAAATTTTTTATTGATACTGGGAAGTTTTGTTGTATCTTGCGGTTCTTGCATTAATTGCATAGCACGCAATGTTTAACCTTTGTTTAAGGTTCATCATATTGCGGTACATGCTGGCGTAATCATTCATTGCGCCCATCATTTTTTCTGGATCAACCATAGATTCCATACTATCATGGTTGTCAACTTTTTCTTCTGCATATTTTTTGACCAAAAGTTGGTCGATATAGTCCTCAGCACCTATTGCCATTCGGTGTCCTCCCTGTGATATTAATTCCTATTGTGTGTGAGAAAGAGTTTTAAAAAACTTTTAAACTATTCCTTATTGATATTCCTTATGTATATACTAAGTATTTCTTTCCCAAAAAATTGCCTAATTTGACAGGGATTGTTAAGATTTGTTTACAATTCTTGTAAACCCTCACCCGTCACTTCGTGCCACCCTCTCCCAAGAGAGGGAACTGAAACAATTAACAAACTATCTCTCTATGACAAGATGAAAATAGATACAAATAAGTGCTTTAAAATCTATGTATTATAACAGTTATTATGGAAAATCCCCTCTCTTGGGAGAGGGCAAGGGTGAGGGTAAAAGTTCGTTAATTATTAATATAATCTTATAACAAAAACGAGCGACCTTGAATGTTCAAGATCGCTCGTTAATCTTTTTATCCGAACTTGTTACTATTTGCTGAACAATACTGCTCTTGCTGGAGTAGAGTTTGGAAGAACTGTTGAATCATAGAAGATTACAGGATAAATATCTGTAGGGTTCTTGATGTCACATTTTGAAGCTGTTGCATCAGAGTTGTCACATTGAACAATTCTGTTAGGAGCTTTTATACCGTTAACGTCGATGAAACCTTTACATACGTTTTCTGTTGCGCCTTCAGCTTTTGTACAGTTCTTTTGAGTTGTTGGGTCAAATGAGAACATAATACCATCGTTGAAGAACAATGTTACGTTGTTTGTTCCGATAGCAGTTGCAGCTGAAACACCTTGCAATTTA
>CALEJY010000123.1 GCA_937898445.1 uncultured Candidatus Melainabacteria bacterium
GCTAGAACTTCTTATTGAATAATTTGCTTGTGCATCAGTATTGATAATATTTGTAACCTTGATATCGCCTGCAGAAATTCCGCCGATGTTGCAAGAAGTTACTACCTGCCCGTCTTCTTCATAGAAAACACCTTGTGGTAAATCAGAAATTAAATCTGCAATCAATTTTGCTGCGTTTGCACGCTTTTTGTCGCCGATATCAATTCCTGAGTGGCCGCCTTTAAAACTATGTACCTTAAATTTCGCTAAAGTGTAACTAGCACCGGAAATTTCGCATTGTCCCAATGTATCGCTATCTAGTACAAGTACGTATTTTGATTTGAAACTTTTAAGGTTTGCATTGCGGATGCCTGAAAGGTTATTTTCTTCATCACGAGTGAACATAACTTCCAATCCGCCGTGTTTCATATCGCTATGTGCAATTTCTTTTGCAAAAAGCAAAGCATTTGCAACGCCTGCTTTGTCGTCACCGCCTAGCGTTCTACCTTCTGCGTGAATGTTTCCTTTTTCATCAAGATAGGTTTTAACAGGGCTATCGTCGCCGATTACATCCATGTGAGCAGAAAGCATCATAGGTGCTTTTGTTGTATCTGTTGCAGGAATATTAATAACAACGTTTCCAAAATCATCAAGTTTGCAATTTATTTCATTTTTATCACAATAATTTTTTATCCATTCTGCGACTTTTTCTTCGTGCATAGAAGGTGATGGAACTTCTGCCAAATTGCAGAATAAATCAATAAGTTCGTGGTTTTTTCTTATTTGTTCAATAGTCATATAAAATCCTCTCTACTATGTGTAATCCAAATTTTTACAGTTTAATTGTAACATTTTTTTTGACTTTTGCAAGAGGGAGAAAGTTGGGGGTAGTAAAATAATCAGCACCCACCTAAATCCTCCCTCACAAGGGAGGACTTAATTTTATTCCCTTCCCTATAATGAGGGAAGGGGTAGGGATGGGGGATGTCCCGTAGGGCAATATTTATGTTAAATCAGCACCCACCTAAATCACCTCTCACAAAACGTGACATTTAGTCACCTTTTGTTCGGTACAGTCTCATAAGGGAAAACTTAATTACATGTTATTACGAGGAGCGGAGCGACGTAGTAATCGCATTCATAATGAAAACGACTATGCATCTGCCTCTTGGCTTCTATGCTTCTAATTTATATCCACTATACTTACACCGTCGCCGCCTTCGGTATCTTCTCCGGCTCTCCATTTCGCAACATAAGGAGATGTTGACAAGAAATCTCTTACTGCGGATTTTAAAGCTCCGGTGCCGTGTCCGTGTATAATCGTAACGGATGCAAGGTTTGCAAGGCTCGCTTTGTCAAGGTAAAATTCCAAACTGTCAAGTGCGTCTTCTACTTTGTAACCTCTTAAATCGAGCGTATTTGAGATACTGGTTTTGCGAAGTTCAAAGTTTTCAAAAGAACTTGGGCGATATACGTTTTCTTTCTTTTCGTAAGCTGCATCATAAGGTGCAAGTTTGTTGGTCTTAATTTTTGTCTTAAAATTTCCCATTTGAACAAGAACATTTTCGTTTTTGTCAGGGAGTGAAAGCAATGTAACAGGTTGGTTCATTTCTTTTAGAATTAATTTGTCACCTGTTTTAACATTATTCCAATCAATGTTTTCATATTGTTGTTTTTCGTCGTATTCGGACAATTTGCCTCTGAATTTTTGTTCGGTTTGCGCAAGTCGAGCATAAGAACGGCGTGCAATTTTTTCTGATTTTTCTCGTCTTAACTCATCAAGAATATTTTTGATTTCTGCTTTTACTTCTAGCAATTCTCTATCAAATTTGTCCTTAATTATTTTTACAGTCTTTTTCTTGTCTTTTTTGATTTGAGCAAGCGAATCTTCGTATTCGGATTTAAGACTTTCTGAAGTTTCTTTCAATTCTTCGGCTTGTTCAAGATTTTGCGCTAATTTTGCTTGCGTTTCTTGTAACTTTTCAACAACAAGAATTGAAGGGTCTTTTGTTGAAACAACGATATTTTTTGCTTTGTCTGTAATTTCTTTGTCTAATCCCAAATTTGCGGCAATTGATATTGCGTTACTTAATCCCGGAATCCCGATTAAGAGCTTGTATGTCGGTTTTAGTGTTGTAGTGTTAAATTCAACAGATGCGTTTTTGAAATATGGGTTTGTGTATTCAAGAGCTTTTAATTCTCCGTAGTGTGTTGTTACAGTTGAAATTACACCTTTTTCTGCCAATTTTTCTAAAATAACTTGTGCCAAAACTGCACCTTCGACCGGATCAGTTCCTGCACAGATTTCGTCTAATAAAACAAAAGATTTATCATTACTTTGTTTTAGAATTTCAATGATGTTTGTCATGTGGGCAGAGAATGTTGATAGGTTTTGCAAGATACTTTGATCATCTCCGATATCGGCAAAAACATTTTCAAACGGATAAACTTTCGCAGCTGTGCAAGGTAAAAACATTCCGCTTTTTGCCATAAGAATAAACAAACCTATAGTCTTAATAGTTACGGTTTTACCACCTGTGTTAGAGCCTGTGATAATAACTGATTTATAATCTTTTCCGATTTCAAAGTTGTTTGTAACTACATTTTCTACATTGCCGATTAAAAGCGGATGTTTCATATTTTCAAATTCTACAAACTTATGCGTAACGATTTCCGGCTCAATAGCGTGAATTTTTACGGCATAACGAGCTTTGGCAAAATGATAATCAATTGTCGCAAGGATTTGTTCTGACAGCGCAAGTTCTTTTATTTCGTTTTTTACAAGAGAGGTCAATCCTGCCAAAATTTTAACCATTTCAGAATGAATATTGGCTTTAATCTCTCTGATTTTGTTGTTTAGAGGAACTATCTGTTCAGGCTCGATATAGAACGTTTTGTTTGTTGCCGAAACATCGTGAACAATTCCCGGGACTTTGCTTTTTGAAGATGCCATTACCTGAAAAACAATTCTGTCATCTCTTGTTGTATATATATTTTCTTGCAAGTGCTTTGAAAAACTTGCGGAATTTAATAACGCATTTACGGTTGTTTTTAAATTCTTTTCGTTATCTCGCAAAGATGCGTACAAGTTTTTTAATTCTTGTGTTGCATCAGGTCGGATATTTAGGTTTTCGTCAAAAGTTGCAAAAATTCTGTCTTCAAGTTGTTTATCTGTAATAAGATTTTGGCTTGCGTTTCTCAAAATAGACATCATTGTTAAGTTGTCTGATAAAAATTTCTTTACTAATCTGGATGTCTTTAGAGTTTTGGCGATATCTATTAATTCGTCTTCTGCAAGATAGCTAACTCCCATATTCTTTTGGATTTGTGCGATATTTGCGACAAATTCTATAGGAATGTCGTTTGGAATATCAAGAACCTGTTTGGCTTCTCGAGTACATTGTAGTTCGTTTTTGATTTTTACAATGTCGTCAAATGGGGTTATATTTAAGCAAATTTCTTTACTCTGTTTAGTTTTAGCAAAATTTGCAAGTTGTTCTTTTATTTTGTCAAATTCAAGTGATTTTAAACTTTTTTCAATAGTATTCATAAGATTATTAAAGGACAATAACGCCTTAATTACAATGAATTATTAACTTTTTTTGATTTATTTGCACTAAATATTTTTTAAAGTAAAATACTGATATAAGAGTTTAGTAAGAAGGTGAAATTATGGCTATAGAAAGACAACATGTAAAAGAACAAGATAAAATGCAAAGAAGATACAATTTTGACCCTGTTGAAAGTAATTTGACAGATGAACAGGTAAAATTGGAAGCTTCAAGATGCTTGCACTGTAAAAATCCTAGATGTGTTCAAGGATGTCCGGTAAATATTCAAATTCCTGATTTTATTCAAGCGATAAAAGAAGATAATCTTGAAAAAGCAGGTGAAATTATTCGCCAAACAAGTATGTTGCCATCTGTTTGCGGTAGAGTTTGTCCGCAAGAAAGACAGTGTGAAGGGCAATGTGTTTTAGGAATTAAAGGTGAAGCCGTTGCAATCGGAGCTTTAGAAAGATATGTTGGCGATAATACAAAAGCTGAAATGCCGGAAATTAAACCTTCAGGCAAAAAAGTTGCCGTAATTGGTTCTGGGTGTGCAGGCATGACTGCTGCTTGTGATTTGAGAAAAGCTGGTCATGATGTCGAAGTTTTTGAAGCTTTGCACGAATTAGGCGGTGTTTTGAGATATGGAATTCCTCCGTTCAGACTTCCTAGAACAATTCTTGATAAAGAAATTAATAACCTTGAAAAAATGGGTGTAATTTTCCATAAAAACGTAGTTGTCGGAAAATCAATTACTCTTGAACAATTGAAAGAAGATGGCTTTGATGCTATATTCATCTGCTCTGGTGCAGGTTTGCCAAAAATGTTGAATGTTGAAGGTGAAAATTTGAATGGAGTTTTCTCTGCAAATGAATTTTTGACACGTGTAAACCTTATGCACGCCGGACAAGAAAACAGTACAACTCCGTTAAGAGTTGGTAAAAAAGCTGCTATCTTCGGTGGTGGTAACGTTGCTATGGATGCCGCAAGAACTGCCGTAAGAGTTGGATTTGAAGAAGTTTATATTATTTATCGTAGAACAGAAAAAGAACTTCCAGCTCGTTTAGAAGAAATCAGACACGCCAAAGAAGAAGGCGTTGTATTCAAATTCTTGTATGCACCAAAAGAAATTTTGGGTGAAAACGGTTATGTAAAAGGCGTTGAACTTGAAGTTATGGAACTTGGCGAACCTGATGAATCAGGTAGACGCAGGCCGGTTTCTACTGGTAAAACAGAAGTTATGGATTTGGATACCGTAATTGTTGCATTGGGTACAGGTCCAAACCCGATTATTCAAAGATCTGCACATGCAGAAGGTATGGATATTGTTACTGATAAAAAAGGCTATATCGTAGTTGATGGTGAAACAAGATGCACAAATATTCCAACTGTTTACGCCGGTGGAGATGTTGCGCCTGTTGGAGCATCAAACGCTATTAATGCTATGGGAGCAGGTAAAAAAGCTGCTAAAGCGATTAATGAGTTGTTGAAATAGTTGAATTGTGAAAGGTGAGAAGTGAAAAGTTTCGGTACAAAGAAGATATTTAGTTTGTTTGTAGCAACACTGCTTTTTTCTTCTCATTGTTTTGCGTTTGAGTTGGATACATCTGTTGATGAAGAAATTCGAAAGAATTATAACCCGTCGGCGTTAGAGCAGAATTTGCCGGCTTTACCGAAAACTGCGCCATCTCAATCAACAACGACTAAAACAACGACTACGACTACTACAAATAAAACAACACCTGCGGTTCCAAAAACTCAACCCGTTTCGCAACCTTCCAAACCTCAACTTGTTATAAAAAAAATGGATAATGATTACAAGTTTGATAAGTCAACTGCAATCAGGATTAAAAAAGGTACAAAATTTAGAGTTAAATCAAATTGTGTTATATCTGATTATCAAAAAGAAGGAACACGTGTTTCGTTTACTTCTATAAAACCTGTTACGCAAAGATATATAACAATTAATGAAGGTACTAAATTTAATGCAGTTGTTGAAAATTCTCACCTCCCTCAATACACTGGAAACGGCGGTTTGATAGTTTTGATGGTTGATGGAATTGTTGTTAACGGCTCTACAAAAAGTGTTCATGCCAAAATTACGAAAGCAAATTTGAAAAAAGTTTTTCTTAATAACATAAAGGGAAAACGTGGTTATATAAAAGGAATTTCTACTCAAGTTGATAAGGGTGAAAACTTCTACAAAAAAACTCGCAGAACTTCTGCAAAACTGGCAGACAATCCTGTCGGTTTGATTATTTCTCCTATTCCGACTGTTTTTGGAGCAGTTGTTTATTCTATAAATCTTGTCGGCTCTCCTATTTTTGCAATCTGGGCAAAGGGTTCAAGAATATCAATTCCGGCAGGCTCTGAGTTTGAAATCAAGTTGTTGGAAGATGTTTATTTGCAATAATTAAAATCTGAAAATTTATTCACTTTATTAGTTTTTTTATTAATATTTTTGTGGTATTGTTTAATATTATAATTTGTTTTATAATACGTTTATCAGTTAAGTAATTAATAAGTAGGACAACTTGTATAAAAAAAGGAGAGATTATGATTAAAAAGTTGACTTCTCCAAAGGCATTGATGGCTCTTTTCGCTACTTTGCTAATGGGCATTTCGCCTGCTCTTGCAAGCGAAGCTGATTTGGTTGTTCCGAGTATCAAAGATGCAAGCCCTGTAAGCTTTAATCTATTGCTTATCGGTATTGCAATCTCTGTTGTAGGTTTGATATTCGGATTTATCGAATTTTTCAGAATTAAAAAATTAGATGTTCACGCATCTATGGCTGAAGTAGGAAACACAATTTTTGAAACTTGCAAAACTTATCTTATTCAACAAGGTAAATTCTTGTTTGTTTTGGAAGTTTTGATTGGTCTTTGTATCGCTTTCTACTTCGGATATTTGCAACACATGCCTTTATCTCACGTATTGATTATTCTTGGATGGTCAGTAATCGGTATTTTAGGCTCTTATGCTGTTGCTTGGTTCGGTATTAGAATGAATACTTTGGCTAACGCTAGAACAGCTTTCGTTTCTTTAAAAGGAAATCCTTTGAATATCTTGAATATTCCTTTGAAAGCTGGTATGTCAATTGGTGTTTGCCTTGTATCAGTTGAACTTATTTTGATGTTGACAATTTTGTTATTTGTTCCTGGTGAAATCGCAGGTGCTTGTTTCATCGGTTTTGCAATCGGTGAATCTTTAGGTGCTTCTGCACTTCGTGTTGCAGGCGGTATCTTTACAAAAATTGCCGATATCGGTTCTGACTTGATGAAAATTCAATTCGGTATTAAAGAAGATGACCCTAGAAACCCTGGTGTAATCGCTGATTGTACTGGTGATAACGCAGGTGATTCTGTTGGGCCTACTGCTGATGGTTTTGAAACTTACGGTGTAACTGGTGTTGCTCTTGTTTCATTCATCTTGTTGGCAGTTGTTGGCAAAGAAAATCAAGTTCAATTATTGACTTGGATTTTCGTAATGAGATTCTTAATGATTGTAACTTCTGTAGTTGCATACTGGATTAACGGCGTAGCTGACAAAATCTATGCTGCTAAAACAGATAAATTTGACTTTGAAAAACCGTTAACAAACCTTGTTTGGTTAACATCTATTTTGTCAATTGCTATGACTTTCGGCGTAAGCCACTGGTTATTAGCAGATATGGGTAATAACCTATGGCTAGTTCTTTCAGCAATCATTTCTTGTGGTACTTTGGGGGCTGCTTTGATTCCTGAATTTACTAAAATATTTACTTCTCCAAAAGCAAAACACACAGAAGAAGTTGTTACTGCTTCTCGTGAAGGCGGATCTTCATTAACAATCCTTTCAGGTATTGTTTCTGGTAACATGTCAGCATTCTGGATTGGTATGGTAATCGTACTATTGATGGGACTTGCTTATGTTGCATCACTTCATATTCCTGATGCAGTTATGATTTATCCATCTGTATTTGCATTTGGTTTGGTAGCATTCGGTTTCTTAGGAATGGGACCTGTTACAATCGCAGTTGACTCTTACGGTCCTGTTACTGATAACGCTCAATCAGTTTACGAATTGTCTTTGATTGAAGATATTCCTAACGTTGGCGAAGAAATCGAAAAAGAATACGGTTTCAAACCTGATTTTGAAAACGCTAAAAAATACTTAGAAGAAAATGATGGCGCTGGTAACACATTCAAAGCAACTTCAAAACCGGTATTAATCGGTACTGCGGTTGTTGGTGCTACTACAATGATTTTCTCATTGATTTTGGTTATCAAATCTACTTTGGGTATTGAACCTGAAATGATTTTGAATATGTTGAACCCTTACACATTGCTAGGTTTCTTATCTGGTGGTGCTGTTATTTACTGGTTCTCAGGTGCATCTATGCAAGCTGTAACAACAGGTGCATATTCTGCAACTGAATACATTAAAGATAACATCAAATTAGATGATGCTTCTTCTAAGAGTGCTAATGTTGCAAATTCAAAAGAAGTTGTAAAAATTTGTACACAATATGCTCAAAAAGGTATGGTAAATATCTTTATCGCATTGTTCGCATTTGCTTTAGCATTTGCTTGCTTGTCAGCACCATCTTGCACAACAAAAGCTCCTGTAGCATTCTTTGTAAGCTACTTGATTGCAATTGCAGTATTTG
>CALEJY010000124.1 GCA_937898445.1 uncultured Candidatus Melainabacteria bacterium
TTAATGCTGCAACAATACCGATTATGCCGAGAGTGATGAGGACTTCGGCTAATGTGAAGGCAGCTAAGCATCCAAAAATCAGCTTAAATCCCTTGATATGAGAGGCTAAGCGATTGCCCCCCCCCCGTTGAGCTTAAATAAATTCTTTTTCATAAAAATTCCTCTCTGTTTTTATTATTAACATATCCATTTTAACAGATTTTTTGATGTTTTTCAAGTATACCATGCCGGTTTTATTTTTTGTTTCTGAAACCATATCCGGTAGAAATTGTTCTGCCAATTGATTTTATTTTTCCGCTTATACAATGAAAACATTGTGATGGGTTTTCGTTTATACAAATTTTATTTGGATAAATCTCATATTTTGCACGATATTCCGTTGTCGTAACATTTGGCATAACTACATTTGCTCCACTTTGCAAAGCTATAATTCTTCCATTCGGATTTAGTGTTTCCATTGCTGTTGTTGCCGGAATATTTATATTTTTTAGCATAATTCTTGTCAATGCCATAACTTTCAAAGCTAAAGTAAAATCACCATTTGGGCAATCTTTTAAAGGTGTATGCGGATGAGCAATAAATGGACCAATCCCCACCATATCGGCATTAATTTCTTTAAAAAACAAAATATCTTCCGCAAGTGAATTTATTGTTTGTTCAGGAAGTCCGACAAGACATCCTGTTCCGACCTCATAACCTAATTTTCCTAAATCTTTCAGACATCTAACCCTGTTTTCAAAACTCATATTCGGGTGCATTTTTTTATACAAATCTTTATCGGTTGTTTCAATTCTTATCAAATACCTGTCTGCACCACAATCTTTAAATGCCTTATAATCTTCAAAACTTCTCTCACCGACACTAAGAGTTAAAGCGACATCCAATTCTTTTATACCGCTTATAACTTTACACAATACATCCCTTGAATAATATTCGTCTTCTCCGGATTGAAGAACAACTGTTTTATAGCCCATTTCGACAGCTTTTTGTGCATAAAAAATTATATCATCAGGCTCAATTCTATATCTGTCAAGCTCCTTGTTTTCCCATCGCAAACCACAGTATTTGCAAGTTCTTTTACAAATATTAGAAAACTCAATAAGTCCACGCAAATGCACTTCATCGCCGACATTTTCTTTTCGAACTTTGTCAGCAAGAGAAAATAGCCAATCATTTTGGCTATCATCTCTCAATATATCAATCAATTCTTGTTTTGAAAACTCTGTCATAAAAAGATTATACCATAACCATATCGAGTTCTTTCAACATCTTTTTATCTTCTTCTGACTTAGAACCCGCAGTTGTAAGATAATTTCCGACCAAAACAGAATTTATTCCTGCAATCAAGCCTAATTTTTGATTAAATTTACTCAACCTTGTAGTTCTTCCACCTGCATAACGTAACAATGCTTTTGGCAAAACCATTCTAAAAATACAAATTGTTTTCAAGATTTCTTCTTCATCAATTTTATCTTCATAATTTTCTAAAGGCGTTCCTTTTATCGGGTTCAAAAAGTTGATTGGAACTGTTTTCGGGTTCAATTTTTTTAGAGCCAAAGCCATATCAATTCTATCTTCACGACTTTCACCCATTCCGATAATAACACCGCAACAAGCTTCCATACCATGTTTTTGAACCATTTTAACCGTATTTACTCTGTCTTTAAAATTGTGAGTTGTACAAATTTGTTCGTGATAATGTTCAGAAGTATTGATATTGTGGTTGTAACGTTCAACACCTGCATCTTTGATTTGTTTAATTTGCTCCTCTGACAAAAGTCCCAATGACGCACAACAATGAATACCCTCAATTGATGCGACTTCTTTAATCATTTGTAAAATCTTTTGAAAATCATTATCTGTCGGCACTCTACCTGATGTCACAATACAAAAACGAGTTGCGCCGTTTTCTTTTGCACTAAGTGCTGCTTTTTTAACCGTTTCAACATCCAAAAGCGGATGACATTCAATTTCAGCGTGATTATGTTTACTTTGAGAGCAATACTTGCAATTTTCAGAACATGCACCTGTCTTTGCGCTCAAAATACTACACGCTTCAACCGTATTGTCAAAATTTTCTTCCGTAATTTTATGCGAAATCTCTAACAATTTTGACAACGGTTCGTTATATAAGTCTAATAATTCTTCTTTTGTATAATTTTTATTTTGTACCATAACTTACTCCTTAATATATGTTTAGGTATAGCGAATAAAATTATCGTAACACAAAAATATTTAAAGAAAAATTAAACTACCGCATCTTCGGGAACGTGATTGTTCATCGGGTTCCAAGTGTCTTTTAGATTATTTTTAATCAAATTTTGATAAAACACTTCTTTAAAATCCAAAAGCTCCATTTGTTTTTGAAGTTCTTCCATTTGTTTTTGAGCTTTCAATTTAGTCGCCTGAATAATCCCATAACGTTCAGGAATAGTGCTATCGCCAATTATACAAAGATCAATATATCTTTTAATCGCTTTATTTTCAGTTCCAACTGCACGCAAACATTTTACAATTTTTACCCAATCCAAATCGTTATCAGAAAACATTCTGATATTATTTTTATCTCTCTTTACAAATGGGAAAAATCCGCTTTTCGCCCAAAATCTAAGAGTGTGTTCAGAAACATCCATTTTTTCAGCAACTTCTTTAATCGTGTACATACATGACCTCCTAAAAATAAATTAACACAAAAACACCCGATAGTTAATAGTAACTATCAGGTGCTTTAAATAGACTTAGCCTCTTTGCCTCTCGGCATCTTGGCATCTATAATACTTTCGCTACATCTTCAACAATTAAATCTGTTGTTAAGTGGTAGCGGTTGTAAAGTTCTTCAAGAGGTGTTCTGTCGGTAAATTCTTTTTTACCACCGAAATTCAAGACTTTCATATCAGAATTTCCGTAATAACGAGCGACTTTTTCGCCAAAACCGCCATCCAAAATTCCGTCTTCAAGTGTTATTACAACTTTATGAGATTTTTTCAATTCGTCAAGAAGTTCTTCATCAACTCCTGTCATAAATACAGGGTTAATCAAAGTTGCATCAATATTCATTTTTTCTTTCAATGCTTTTTTAACTTCTTTTCCTAAATTGAAGAAATTTCCAACGCCCAAAATTGCAACTTTTTCACCCTTTTCAATAAGTTTGAATTTGTTCAATTTTGAGTAATCTGTTTCATCTTTAACGCCTGTAGCTTCCAATGGTGTCATAGGAACTCTGATTGCTACAGGATGTTCTGTTTGGTTAAGAGAATATTCTAGCATTGCAAGATATTCTTCCTTGTTTGTCGGAGAAAGATAAACAAGGTTTGGAATATTTGACATCATTGAGATATCAAAACTTCCCAAGTGAGTTGCATCAGCATTTGAAATTCCGCCCCAATAAACAAGAATTGTTAGAGGAGAATTATTCAAACACAAGTCTTGTGACAATTGATCATAAGTTCTTTGAACAAATGATGTCATAATAGCTAAAATCGGTTTAGCACCCATTTTAGCAAGAGCTGAAGAATAAGCTACTGCGTGTTCTTCCGCAATACCAACATCGGTATATTGTTTACCTAATTCGTTTCTGAATTTTGTATCAAAACCAAATACCCCTGGAGTTGCTGCGTTAACTGCAATTACTGTTTTATCTTCTTTTGCTTTTTTCAAAATAAAATCTTTTGTAATAGAGTTATAATCTTCAACAACAGGAGCCGGTTCTGTTTGAGCAGGTTTTTCATCCAATGTTCCAGGCATAATCCAGTGAAAAGCTTCTTTATTTTCTTCCGCAACTGCCAAACCGTGACCTTTTACGGTTCTAATGTGTATTACAATCGGATGATTAATATCTTTAACTTTTTGGAAAGCTTCAATAAGTTTTTCAACATTGTTACCCTCATCAACATACAAATAATCAAATCCCATAGCTTTGAATAAATTGCATTCTGTTTGACCTTTTGTATCACGAAGAAGTTTTAAGTTTGAATAAATTCCACCATGGTTTTCGGCAATAGACATATCATTGTCATTTAGGACAAGAATAATATTTGAACCAAGAGCTGCCGCATTATCAAAGCCTTCTAATGCTTCACCGCCACTTAATGAACCATCACCGACAATTGCAACAACATTACCTGCTTCACCCTTCAAATCCCTAGCTTTTGCAACTCCGA
>CALEJY010000125.1 GCA_937898445.1 uncultured Candidatus Melainabacteria bacterium
GGCATAGTTAACATTCCCTGTTGAAACATCTGGATCATATTTTGAATAACTTACATCTCCTTGATTTAATTGAATATTTGGGTTGTTTTTGTCTGGGCGATAGTATTTGTCTCCCGGTTGTTTTTGTTTTTCATTTAAGTCGTCAAATGAATTTCCTGTTGCATTCACAATATCGTTAAAAATAATTCTTCCTGAATTGCCTGCATTGAAATATACATTACTGTCGTTGCCGTCAGGTCCGGTAATAGATTCTCCATCATCACCTACAATTGCGTTTCCAATATACAAACCTTCGGCATTAGAAACTGTTCTTATTGAACCTTCTTCTCCAACCCAGTTACCTGAAAATACTGTATCTCCGCCATCTGCAATGATTTCTAAGAATTTGCCGTCTGAAGAGCATTTAGGGTCATAAGATACCGCACCTGCAGATAGTCTTGCTTGGTTATTTGTAAAAATTGAATTGACAATAGTTAATGCCATTCCCGAAGGGATTGCACCACCTGAGTTGCTTGAATAGTTACTATCAAATAGAGTATTGCTAATATATCCGTTAACTGCTCCACCTTGCGAACCTAAACCAATTGCACCACCCCAACCATGATCTGGGCTAGAATTGCCAAGAATTTTGTTACCAATGAATTTTGAATTTTCAATATTGAAATCTACGTTTTTATCAATATAAATTGCACCACCATGCGTACCTGCATAGTTGTTTATAAAATCTGCATTGTTAATTGTCAAAAAGGCTTGTTTAGCATCAGTACCTGTGACATAAATTGCACCGCCCATTTTGTCAGAACCACCGGACACACTATTGCCTTCAAAAGAAATAGATGCGTCTGCTGCAGAAGTGATTGGAGTGTTGTTTGAAGTGCTACGTGTACCAATAATTGATAAGTTACCTTCTTTGTTGGTAATCGCACCACCGTTTGTAGTTGCAGTATTTTTAGAGAATTTGTAATTCCCCTGAATGCTCATAGTGCCGTCGTTGTAGATTGCAGCACCTTCTTTGGCTGAGTTTTTTGAAAATTCGTAGTTCCCGTATAGCGAAAGTCCGCCATCATTATAGATTGCGCCTCCGACATCACCGGCTGAGTTTTCTTGGAAAAGCATTTTTTCAGATGAAGTTGTTGTAATTTCCATCTGTGCGCTATTGAAAATTGCGCCACCTGCGGTAGTTGTTGTTTTATTACCTATAAATGATGAGTTGCCGGAAATTTTTGCATATCCTTCGTTGTGGTTAGAAATTGCACCACCACCAACACCACCAGAACTACCATACCTGAAAGTACATGTGTTGTTTTTTAAAGTTACATTGTTGATTGTAAGTTTGCCTTCGTTATAAATAGTTCCACCCCAGCCATTATTTGAAAAATTGCTGATTGTTAGGTTGTTGAGATTTAATTCGGCACTTGATTGAACGTCTATTCCTAAATGATTTCCTCCATCTGAAACAATGCTACTTTGGATAGTTTGTCCTGCATTAGTGTAATCTATTCCGTTAATAGTAATAGATTTGTTTTCTAATTTTAGTGCAGAATTGCTTTTAAGTTCTCCTTGAATATCAATGCTTGTAGGTACAGTTGCATTTGTGATTGCAGTTCTTAGTTCAGTATAATTTGTAACAGGATTAGCAAAAGCTTTGTTGCCTGTAAACGACATGCTGCCGAGAATAGTCGCACTAATAAGTATGTTTTTCAAATTCTTATTCATAACGAAATATATATCCTTAATCTTCCAACAAATGTATATTAAAATTGGACACACAAATATCCGCTAACAATATACCATAAACATAGTCCCAAATCAGGAACTTAAAGAAAATTTACTTCATTTTGTGGAGAATTTTAGAAAAGATTTTATTATTAGAAAAATAATTTTATGAGAACTTATAAGTTCTCAATATCAATTGTAATTGCGCCTTGACGGAAGATTTTTAAATTATCGCCAAAAACTCCTGCAACAGTTGATTCCAACCCTTTACACGTATGTCCAAAATCAGGGATTATCAAGTCCGCCAATCCTGTCATGTTTTCTAATGCTTGTTCGTAAGTTTTGGCAGACGGTTGATGTGACAAATTCGCACTTGTTGTCGCAAGTACGTGGTTAGGCGCAATTTCGCAGATTTCTTTGAAAACTGCATTGTCCGGAACTCTAATTCCGATGGTTTCCATATTGGATGTTATGTAATACGGAGTTTTAGCACTTTTTTCTGTGACGATTGTTAAAGCTCCCGGAAAATATTTTTTTATAAGTTTGCATCCGATTTTAGAAATCGGTTTTACGTATTCCAACAAGTTATAAGTTTCGTTTGACATCAAAATTAAAGGTTTTTGCGCTTCTCTTTTTTTGATTTCATAAATCTTTTTCACTGCCTTTTCAGAACTCGGCAAACATCCTAATCCCCAGACAGTATCTGTAACATAGGCAATTACTCCGTCATTTTCTAGTACTTGTTTAATTTGGTTTTGCAAATCTTTCTCAATCATAGTTTTATTATAACACGAAGGATTAAATTAAAATAATGAAATCTCCTCACTAACACCAACAACAACTTTTCAAAAACAATTTTTAATTTAGCAAAGAATTTACAAATATAAGTTTTGTTGTTATAATAGTAATATAATAGAGTTATAATCCATAAAACTATAGCCTCAATTTTAAACTTTTAACAATCAGAAAAATCAGGATTACATTATGAAATCAATTAAAGAAGTATCATTAGAATCAAAAATTTTAAAAAGATTAGAACATAGCAAAGTTTGTACCGAACTTGTTAATTATTTGTTTGCAGATGATGAATTGCAAGAAATGCAAGATTATGCAAACAACGTATCTATCAAGCGTCTTGGCTACAACGATCACGGTCCGGTTCACATGCGTCAGGTTTGCGCAAACTCTATAAAAATGTTGAACCTTCTTCGTGATTGCGGAATACAAACTTCCCTTGAAAAAGAAGAAATTGGCACATTTGAAGATAGTATGTGCGCAATTATTCTTGCAGGTCTTATGCACGACTTAGGTATGATGATTGGTCGTCAAGGTCATGAAGATATGTCTGTAATCCTTGCCAAAAGTATAATTGAACGTACTCTAATGCACCTGTTTCCTGACAATTTACACAAACGTGTTGTTATTAAATCTCTTGCAATAGAGGCAATTGTCGGTCATATGGCTTCTAAAAAAATTCACTCAATTGAAGCCGGAATTATCCTAATCGCTGATGGTTGCGATATGACAAAGGGTAGAGCAAGAATACCTATGGCTCTAAACAAAACTCCTAAAGTTGGCGATATCCACAAATATTCCGCTAACGCAATTGAAAGAATTGGTATTCATCACGGCGAGAAAAAACCTATAAGAATTGATATTGAAATGTCTGGCGAAGTTGGTTTCTTCCAAATCGAAGAAGTTCTACTAACTAAAATCGAATCAAGTCCTGCAAAACAGTTTGTTGAACTTTATGCAGGAGTTCAAGGTCAAGAGCCAAAATGCTATTTGTAGAAGTTTTGGGCAGTAAGAGAGATTTATGAATTATTACGACAAATACATAGAAAAATTGGAAACAGAACTTTCTTCACTAAAGTTTGAAGAAAACATATATGCTCCCCAAATTTCAATTATAATCCCAGCCTACAATGTTGAAAACTACATCGCAAAGTGTCTTTTTTCTATCATAAAACAATCATTCAAAGATTTTGAAATCATAATCGTTGATGATGGCGCAACCGATCATACAAACGAAATAATTAAAATATTCACAAAATTTGATAGTAGAATAAAATTAATCGAACAAAAAAATCAAGGCGCAGGAATAGCTAAAAACAACGCTCTTAATCAAGCTATTGGAAAATATATTGTTTTCGTCGACAGTGACGATATTTTGCTCCCTAATGCACTAAAAACAGCTTACGAAACAATCTCGCAAAATAAATCAGATGTTGTTGTATTTGGAGCAGAAGGGATTTTAGATAATAAGAAAGTCAACTGTTCCTATGGAATAGAAAAAGTTCCTGAAAATATTAAAAACAAAATTTTGCCACAAAAAGAAAAATATATTTTCAAATTACCGGTAATTGCAATGTGCAAAATTTATGATAGAGAATTTTTGGTTAAAAATTCTATTTGTTTTCAAGCTACCAAAACCGGCGAAGATCAGATTTTTCACATAAAATCAATTCTACTTGCTAATAAAATTTTTGTTTTAGATAAAAATTTATACGGCTATAGAAAAAGGCGAAAAGGTTCTTTAACTTCATCCAAAAAGAAAAAAGACAATTCTGTTGTATATAATTTTTATGCTATTGAAGATTTTATAAAAAACACAGATTACTCAACCGTTTTCAAAAACAAAGTATTAAACAAATATTTTGTAAAATGTGTTTCGTGGTTGGGGAAATGCGAAGATGATTATAAAGAAATTTATTTTCAAGATTTGCAAAAATTATGTGAATTTGTATCACAAAATTATCCGCAATTGTATAGTCATGAAATCGAATTTTCTCAAAACGATACATATTGGATTTTGAAAATCAAATTGGGATTAATCAAATTAAAAAAGAAATTTTTAAAAAACTAGTAATCACCTTTATCAATTTTTTCAATCAACTCTTGATATGCAGGATTAGATGAATTTTTTGCATATCTTGAAAGTCTACGTTTTGCAATAGTTTTCAAATATTCTTTTTTATCAGGATTTCCGTTTTTTACGAAAAACAACATTGCTTGTTTTCTATGTTCAAACAAATCTTCTTCAGATTGTTTTGCAAGAACATCTCCGAATGTTTCAGGGCGAGTTTTTCTATCCCATTCGTAGAACGGCTTTTTCAAGAAACAAAATGTTTTTGCATAAGACAAAATGCACGGTGTCCACGAAACATCTTCATATTTCAAAATTCCCAACGGATGATTTTTTACCATTTCTGCGTTGTACAATTTATTCCAAATCGCACAATTGTAATACCCAGGAGTGTACATAATATCTAAATATTTGTCGATATCGTGCGGAATATCTTCCATAAACGGGAGTTTACAGTGTGTAGTATAACCATTATCCGTAATTCTGTATAACGGAGCAATTGCAACATCACAGTTATTTTTTTCGATTGATTTGTACAAACTACTAATCATATCAGGGCAAATAAGATCGTCATTATCCATAAATGCGATATATTTACCTTTAGCCGCTTTAATTCCAACATTTCTCGTATCTGCAACGCCACCATTTTCTTTTTGAAGCGCAACAATATTCGGATAATTTTTTGCGTACCAGTCA
>CALEJY010000126.1 GCA_937898445.1 uncultured Candidatus Melainabacteria bacterium
GAATGGTGAGTGGTGAATAGTGAGTAGACCTTATCAGAAAAGATGTTTTGGTTCATATTACCAATACAGACAATTGCGCACTTGTTGCGCAATCTATCGCCTTTTAATATTCTTAATTCTCTCATAAAAAAACTCCTGTCTGTGATGTACTATATCACTATTATAAACTATTTCCTATAACTTTTCAAGGTTTAATATTTATATAAAATGTTAAGTAATATTGATAATTATTTATTATATTTAATTAATATTTATCTTTTATAATTAATATATTCCCATGTTTTCAAAAAGATGTCAACTCTCAAATAAAAATATATAATTTTATTATGAGCGTATCAGAAGATTTGAAAATACTTCTATTAAAAGAAAAAATGACGATTACCGAATTAGCAAAATTGGCATCGGAAAAGTCTGGCAAAAAATATACTGTTTATGGTATATCGCAAAAACTTGCTCGAAATTCGATGAGATATGATGAATTAAAGTTTTTGGCTGGAGTTTTAGGTTATAATATAAAGTTTGAAAAACAAATAAATGAATAATAATAAAAAATGCACCTTCTGAAAGAAAGTGCATTTTAATTTTTCTCTAAATTCTAGAAACTATTTGTTAACAGCATCTTTGAATTTTTTACCTGCTGAGAAAGCTGGAACTGTTGTAGCAGGGATTTTCAATTCTTTACCAGTTTGTGGGTTGCGGCCAATTCTAGCAGCTCTTTTTCTAGCTTCGAATGTACCAAAACCAACTAAAGTAACTTTTTTACCTTTAGAAACTGTTTTTTGAACTGTTTCAATCAAAGCAGCCAATACTTCAGCAGCTTCTTTTTGAGTTACACTTGCTTTTTTAGCGATTTCTTGTACTAATTCTTCTTTGTTCATTATTAAACTCCTTCTTCTCTTTGTACAAGTCTTATTATAGCTAAACCGTTTTTAAAATCAAGTGTTTTAACGTTTTTTAACACTTTTTTACATTTAAAACATACATTTGTAGGAAATTAAAATAGTTTTTGCTATAATATTAAAGGATTGGAGTGTGTGAATGAAAGAAAGAATTTTATTATTTTGTATAGTTTTTGGTCTTGGAGTTTTTATATATATATTTCAGAGTTATTTTAATACAGTATGGGGACTTGCAATACTTTGCCTTCTAATGTCCTTGTACGTTGGTTTTATGAACCTTTCTTATAAGCTCCAAAAACGTAAACTCCAAAAATATCCGCAAGTTATAAACGAAAATTACAAACCGTTCGTATCTGTTTTAATCCCTGCACATGATGAAGAATGCGTTATTGCAAATACTGTTCAAAATATTTTGGGCATGGATTATGAAAATTTTGAAGTAATTGTAATTGATGATAGAAGCGTTGATAATACCGCTTCTGTTATAAAAGATTTGGAACAAAAATACGATAAAGTTACTGCACTAATTAGACCTAAAGATGCTTTTCCAGGTAAATCTGCAGTATTGAATGATGCTTTCAAAATTGCTAAAGGTGAAGCTATTTTGGTATTTGATGCAGATGCGACGGTTGATGCTGATTTCTTGACAACATTAATTCCTCATCTTGAGCCGAAAGATGTCGGAGCAGTTCAGGCAAGAAAAGTTATCAGAAACAAAAATACAAACCTTTTGACACGTTGCCAAAACAACGAATACACTCTTGATACATATTTTCAAGTTGGGAGAGATTCTGTAAAAGGGGCGGTTGAATTAAGAGGTAATGGGGAATTGATTAAACGCCAAGCTATTGAAGATATTGGCGGATGGAATAATTATACAATCGTAGATGATTTGGATATGTCTACGAGAATGCACATAAAAGGCTGGGATATCAGATTTTGTCCTGATGCTATTGTTTATGAAGAAGGGATTATGTATGTAAAACCTTTGTATAGACAAAGAAGAAGATGGTTGGAAGGAACAATCAGACGTTATCTTGAATATTCAGGTGCAGCACTTTGTTCAAAAGATATGTCACTTCGTGCAGGGCTTGATATGATGGCATATATTTCAGAATTTATTATGCCGGGTTGGTTCTTGATGGAAATTCTAATCAGAGGTTTTAAAGTTCTAGCAAAACAAGCTCCTCCGCACATGCTTTATTCTTCAATAATCATCGGTTGTTTAATCGGTTTTGGATTTTTCTTTGCAGCTAGATATGCGTTAAGAAGATATGATTACATGCCAAGATTGGATGCTACTTTTGAGGCATTGGAAACTTCGGTTTACTTACTGATAATTTGGTTCCCGTTGGTTCTTTATATCTGTTTCAAAATTTTGTTTATGAAAAAAGATATGAACTGGGGAAAAACCGCTCACGGTTTGGTTCGTGAAGAAGAAGCAAGTATTAAAGATTTGATTTTAAAAGAATTGGAAAAAACTAAAGCTTACACAAAAGAATATACAGAAAAATTAAAACAATTGTTATTGGAAAAGAATTTTCATGGCGATATAAATTTTAAGGATTTTAACATAAAAGATTTCAAATTGTTGGAAAAATTAATCAAAGATGATAAATTAAAAAAGTAATAAAAGGAGAAAAATAAATGGCAACACAAACAATAGTCGATGTAAAAAGCAAAATCAGAGATATAAAAGATTTTCCGAAAGAAGGAATTATTTTCCGTGATATTACAACTGCTCTAAAAGATGCAGAAACATTGAGAGTAATTGTAGATTATCTTTGCGACCAATTTAAGGATGAAAAAATTGATTATATCGCCGGTATCGAAAGTCGTGGTTTTATTTTAGGTATGCCAATGGCTTATAAAATGGGTATCGGATTTGTTCCGGTTAGAAAACCAAATAAATTACCTGCAGCGACTTATTCTCAAGAATATTCTCTTGAATATGGCACAGATAAAATCGAAATTCACCAAGACGCTTTCCCTCAAGGTGCAAATGTGTTAGTAGTAGATGATTTGTTAGCAACAGGTGGAACTGCTGAAGCTGCTTGTAAACTCGTTAAAAAAGCAGGCGCAAATCTTGTAGGTACTGCATTTTTGATTGAATTGACCGCATTAAATGGTAGAGAAAAATTGGTTGATTCTCCTAAAAATGTTTCAATGCTTCAATATTAGTCCGAAAATAAGAAAAGAGAGCATGTGTGACTAATAAAGAAAGGGACATAAATAATGAACGTACAACCAATTAGTTTAACAACTCCACAACACAATTCCCAACCGACTTTTAACGGTTATGTCGACAAACCGGTTGAAAAACTTGTTAAAGGTTTAACTCAAATGAAAATGGATGAAGTTGTAAAAGAAGCAAATTTATCTTATCAAAAAGTTGATGTCAAAAAGCTACAAGATATAAAAACAATGGGAAATGCAGTTTTAGCTAAATTTAATCATTTTATGGAAAATTTACATCCAAAAACTAGTCTTACGATAGATAACTCAAGAACAAGATTAGTTGTAAAAAATAAAGAGTTGGGGACAAGTGTAGATTTTGCAATGTATAAAGATGTAACCAATAACACAGGGAGATTAACTGCTGATTATTGCAGAATAGATGCTTATGCTCCTAGTTTAGTTGGATTGCATGGAGAACATCTTAGTGAATTTAACAATTTGGCTGATACTCTTGTAAAGGCTCCTCGTAAAGAAGAAATAGATGGATATTTATTTAAAGAATTTACTAAAGATATTGAAAAACAAGCTGACAACTCCTCATTCTTTGCAGGGTTGAAAACAAAAAGAAACGGTAAAAAAGCTGATAAATTAGCTCCTGAATTTGGACAACCAACCGGTTGGAAAGAAAAGTTGGCAGAAATCAGAAACGAAGCAATTGCTCGTACAGAAAAAATAAAAAGAATTAATAAAGCTCATTTAGAAACAAACAAAGAAAATATAAAAATTGCAAAAAATATATTAAATGAAGATTAAAAAATAGAGCCAATCGGCTCTATTTTTTTTGTATAAACTTAAATTTTATTAATCGTCAAAACCTCCACCGATTTTGTAATAATAAGAACAAGCAATACCTGTTCCTGTATCAGAGCAATCTTTTTTGAGTGCCGGCATGTCCATATCAAATCCAAAAGGTTCTATTTTCCCGCCATCATAAATATTTATGCCAAAAATATCTTTTCCCCACCTGTTTGGAGGCAAAATTCCGTTCATATCAAACATCATTAAGAATAGAATGTCATCAGATTTGTCTGATTGAATATCTTTTATCCCGACAATTGAATTGTTTTCCGCAAAATAAAATTCGTCAAAAAAGTATGTTTGACCTCTATATACTCTTGCGCCATTCATATATTTTGGGTGGTAATGTTTTACCGGCATTCCGTCGATATCAATTCTCATATATGGTTTGATAAGCGTAAGAAGTAGTTTTTCTCTTTCTTGCGGTGTTTTTGCTCGGTTCATACTTTTGAGCATATCGTCTGTAATATGTGCATTCATTACAGAAAACATATATTCAACACGGTTAAATTTCTCGTTCCACTTAGAGATGAAATTTGCTTGTCGAGTGTTTTCGATAGAAAACGGCATTATCAAAAGCAAAACTCCTAAGAACACGAATAATGCGATAGAATATTCTAGTTTCCAGTAATGTTTTTTCGTCATAATACCTCTTTAATTATGCCATATCAATGCGTTTTTTCTCTGCGATAAGTTTTTCGTAAACCCATTCCGGTACGAAGTTTTTACCCAAAACAATTTGACCGTTCATAATATTTGGTGCGTGGAAATCAGATCCGCCCGTTACGATTAGACCTAATTCTTCTGCCATAGATGAAAAATATTCAACACAAGCCGGAGAGTGTTTTCTGTGGTAAGCTTCAATACCTCTCAATCCGTATTGCATCAATTCTTTAACCAATTCTTCTGCGATATCCAAATCATGAGGATGTGCAATTACAGGAATTCCGCCTGCATCGTAGATGATTTCAACTGCATCCTGTGGTGTAACAGTTTTTCTCTGAACATAAACCGGAGAATCATCATGGATATATTTTGCATAAGCTTCAATAACACTTGAAGTTCCGCCTGCATTTGTAATCGCTTTTGCAATATGAGGGCGACCGATACTTCCGCCTTCTGCAACTTGTTTTTTGATATCTTCAAATTTTATGCGAATACCTTCTTTTTTAGCCAACAAGTCAATGATTTCTTTAGTTTGTTTAACACGTGCTTGTTGCTGCATTTTTAGCATACTTTGAAAATCACTGTTATTAACATCCATAAAATATCCCAAAATATGGACTTCGTAATTTTTGTAAAGGGTGTTAACCTCAATACCTTGAATAATTTCGAGTTTATCTTCTCTATTTGTTTTCTTTAAATATTCTTTGGCGACCGGATAGGACAAAACGTTGTCGTGGTCTGTCAAAGCAATTGCTTGTAATCCGACATCAATTGCGGTGTCGACAATCTTTTCCGGCGAAAATACACCGTCGGAATAAAGGGTGTGAATATGCAAATCACTTTTCATTTTCCGCTTCCTTTTTCTCTTTATCTACGTAACAAAAAATTCTTCTTATAGCTACAGTATGCCCGCTTGTTGGATTAATTTCAACTTCAACAGCATTAATTTGGACAGCATTACCGTCAGCTACGTCATAGCGTTCAGGAACTACAGTTGTAAATCTGTGTAATGAAGTTTCGTATTCCATTCCAATTACACTTTCTTTTGTGCCGCAAAAACCGGCATCTGTTATGTAGCCCATATTGTTTATAATTTGCTCATCCGCAGTTTGAACGTGTGTATGTGTGCCGAAAAATGCACTTACTCCTAATTCTGAACAAAATCTTGCAAAACAAATTTTTTCTGCAGTTGCTTCAGCGTGAAAATCAACAATTACAATAGGAGTAATTTTTTTTATACGTTCAATTTCGTCTTTCACAACAACCCATTGTGAATCGACCGGAGCCATAAATACTCGACCTAAAACATTTATGACACCTATTTTTATGCCGTTTGCAAGCTCAAAAATTCGACTTCCGCAACCGGCAGTTCCATTAGGATAATTAATAGGGCGGATTAATTTGTCTGCCCTATCGATGTAGTTAAAAATCTCTTTTTTATCCCAAATATGGTTTCCTGAAGTCATACAGTCTACGCCATATTCGGATATTTCATTATAATTCTTTTCTGTTAAACCAAAACCATGTGATGCGTTTTCGACATTTGCGATGACAAAAGAAGGTGTGGTATTTGGATGATTTTGCAAGTAATCTCTTAGCGCAAACCTTCCCGGTCTGCCTACCATATCTCCGAAAAATATAACTTTTATTGTTTTATCATCACTCATCATTTTAGCATTCCATTTTTATATAAAAGGTTTTTGGCGTTAAGAACTTATTGCCTTAACGCCATATCTAACCTTATTTAGCTATTTCAGTTGTACGGAATTCTCGAACTACGGTTACTCTGATTTGTCCTGGATAATCGAGTTCTGTTTCAATACGTTTTGCAACATCTCTGGCAAGTTTTTGAGAAGCTAAATCGTCGAATTTTTCTGATTCAACAATAATTCTAACTTCACGACCAGCCTGAACTGCAAATGATTGTTTAATACCATCAAAACTGTTTACGATTTCTTCAATTTTTTGTAAACGTTTGATGTAAATTTCTAATGTATCACGTCTAGCTCCCGGTCTGCCTGCTGAAATTGCATCAGCAACTTTTACAAGAACAGCTTCAATTGTGTTAGCAACAACATCATCGTGGTGAGCTTCAATTGCGTGAATTACTTCCGGTCTTTCGCCGTATCTTGATGCGATTTCAACACCAAGTTGAATATGGGTTCCTTCTTGAGTTTGGTCTACGGCTTTTCCGATATCGTGCAAAAGTCCTGCACGTTTTGC
>CALEJY010000127.1 GCA_937898445.1 uncultured Candidatus Melainabacteria bacterium
ACTTTGTTTCACTGGTTCGAACTTGGTGTCTCCATAGGAGAGAGGATATTTTATCGTAACAGACTTTGCCTCTACGCATCTTTGCATCCAGGCATCTTAAAAACAGGCGTAAACCATGATTATGAGAGGGTTTTAAACCATTGCCCCCCCCCCAATGAGCTTGTTTTCTTTAAATTTCATTCTTAATCCTCTCTTTCTTTCATTAATATGTTATTATTTTAACAGATTTTTTGTTGTTTTTCAAGTAGTTGCCCCAATTCTTCCCTATTTGTCATAGGGAAGATGCCTGAAAGGCAGATGGGTGAAAGCTTGTAATATAATCTCCCTTACGGGATAGCACCCACCTAAATCCTCCCTCCAAAGGGAGGACTTTATTTTGCTTAGCTGCTTCACTTCTTAGCTGCCTAGCTGCTTTTGCCTCTCTGCCTCTACGTAGTTAAGTTATCCGCATCTGTGATTTGTCTTACAGGTTTACATGGGTTTCCGAACGCAACGACATTTGATGGAATATCTTTTGTTATAACACTTCCGGCACCAATAACAACATTATCTCCTATCGTAACTCCTGGCATTACAGACACATGCCCGCCAAACCACACGTTATTTCCGACTTTTATCGGATAAGCATATTCCAAACCTGAATTTCTTTCCTCTGTATCAAGCGGATGCCCTGCCGTGTAAAACCCACATTGCGGAGCTATAAATACATTATCACCAAACGTAATCTTTGCAGGATCAAGCATTACGCAATCATGGTTGGCATAAAAATTTTCACCAATCTCAATATTATAGCCGTAATCACACCAAAAATTCTGTTCAATCGTAAAATTTTCTTTCGTTTTACCAAACAATTCTTTCAAAATCTGTTTTCTCTCATCCATTTTTTCAGGAGAAAGCATATTATACCTATGACAAAGAGTTTTTGCCTTTGTTCTGTCATCTGCCAATTCTTTATCATAAAACGCATTATATAATTCGCCCGCAAGCATTTTTTCTTTTTCAGTCAAAAATTTCTCCATATTCTCTCCTTTTTTCAAAATAATATCATAAAACTATACTATTGAGTAATGAAGTTTCCACAACTCTGACGAAAAAATAAATTTGTTAGAGAGGATTTATGTTGAAAAAATTATTTATTACTTTAGGGATTTTATTATGTATTACTAATCTTTGTGGAGCAGAAGAACTACTAAAACAACAGAGCAAATACCCCGACTACGCTTATATGTATTTGGGGGCAGACAAATATGAAAAATTTAACCGAAAAGTTTTCGCATTCAATTTAGGCTTAAACAAATACGCAATTCGCCCAATTCATATTTTGTGGTGTTCAATTATGCCGGAATACGGAATTGAACGCATACATAACGCATACAAAAACATTGAATACCCAAAAAGACTTGTCAGCAGTCTTATTCAGAAAGATTTTAAAACATCAGGCACTGAAACCGTTAGATTTTTGACAAACACAACTTTAGGTTTAGGTGGAATGTTTGACCCTGCAAAGCATTTTTTCAAAATCGAGCCGTCAAACGAAGATATGGAACAAGCTTTGTCTAAATGCAAATGTTGCTCTGGTTCATACATCGTTTTACCTGTAATGAACGGAACTACCGCAAGAGGAATTGCAGGAAAAATTTTAGATACATCTTTAAACCCGACAACATACGTAGGAACTCCGGTTCTTGCTATGGTAAAAGCAGGTTTGACAGTAAATAGAACTTCTTTTTCGCAACCGTTAATCAAGATGGTTGAATCAAATTACGCCGATCCTTATGAAATCGCACGAAAAATCTACGGGATAGACAATTTTATAAAATGTCAAAATTTGGATAGAAAAGAGGTTTTAGAAAATGGTTTTAAAACCGTTGAAAATGAGCTGCCACCTGATATTAACCCAGAACTTGTAAAAATGGATTTGAAAGACAACGACAAAACAAACAATGAAAAATTAACCGTTGCGGATATCATAAAAGGCGGTACAAACATTGATAACATTATTTTAAAAAGTTACGATTTAGCAAATTCTCAACTTATGGCAGATTTGTTACTTGAAGATTACAATCCTCAAAACCCTGTTGTAGACTCAATGCGAACTGCTTTGTTTGAAAACAGAGATGTTAACAAATCTATTTGGAATGAGTTATCAATATGGAACAGAAGTTTTTCAAAACAAATTCACACAGGTTCAATTAGTATTACAGATGGAAAACCTGACTACAAATTCAAATATATTATGCAAAAAGACAAAACTTCTCCTGTTGCGATAATTTACCCATCAATCGGAGAAGGCATACAATCTCATCACTCTGTTGTTTTGGCAAAACTTTTTTATGACGAAGGATATTCCGTAATAATTCAGGGAAGTCATTTTCAATGGGAATTTGTAAAAAGTATGCCTGACAATTACGCACCGGGAGTTCCGACAGAAGATGCGCAACACTTAAAAAGTGTTACAACCCAAATAGTCAATCAGCTTGAACACAAATACAATTGCAAACTCGGTGACAAAACCGTAATCGGAACATCTTTCGGCGCACTTGCAACTCTATTTTTGGCAGATAACGAATATCATCATAACACTCTAAACATCACAAAATACATCTCGATTTGTCCGCCAATAGACCTTTTGTACGCAATAAAACAAGTTGATAAAAACGGAGAAGATTGGCATAAAAACACAGACAATCTTCAACAACGAGTAGCGCAAACCGCTTCCAAAATCGTACAATTATCAGACTTGAAAAATGAAAAATCAAGTCTAAATATAAACAAACTTCCATTCACGGAAGATGAAGGGAAATTGATAACAGGATTTATTATGCACCAAAAATTGTCTGACGTAATATTCACACTGGAAAACACTCCGAAAAACAAACAAACCGATATTTATGAACGAATTAACAACATGAATTACAGAGATTATGTTGAAAAATATCTTTTGAGCAAATATTCATTAGAAGATTTTGAAGAAAAAGTCAGTCTTTTGTCATTGGAAGATTTTTTCAGAAACAACAACAATTACAAAATCTATCATTCTCTTGATGATTATTTAACCAATCAATCACAACTTAAAAAGTTAAAAATTTGCACAGGCAAAAATACAACAATCCTTAGTAACGGTTCGCATCTGGGATTTTTGTACACAAAAGAATTTTTAAACGATTTGAAAAACGAAATCAGATTAACTGACAAAACGGCTTTGAATAAAAATTAAATATGCAATTTTAACCAATTAATCAGTTTTTCGAAATAAAAATCTACGTTATCCAAAACATCCAAAGAGTTCCAATTCAAAACTACAAGGAGAATTTCTTTATCCTCGCCATCAAGAGAATAAACCAATTCTCTTTTTGTATCAATGTAAGTATTTGAGCGCAAATAATACACAACCTGCAAAATATAAAAGGCACTCTTGTAACCTTGATAAAGCACTTCTTCGTCTCGATTTTCATATAGATAACCTCGACAAATTTTGTGATACAGGTCTGCTGAATTAATTTTTATCGCATTAAAAATATCTTCTCTTTTTAGTGGCGGAATAAAATTCAACAAATTTCCCTGCAAAGGCAAAGTGTCATTCAAAAGATGAAATAATTCAAATTTTGGCCAATTATAAATTTCATCTTCGCCACAAATAAACCCGTCAGCCTTTTCGTAAAACGGCATTGAATGCACGATATTTTTGTATTGCATCAAATCTTCAAAAGAAAGTTTGTCCAAAATCACAACCAAATCAACGTCACTGTTTTCGGTTGCCTCTCCTCTTTTATAACTTCCTTGAAGTCCGACAAACTTTATACGAGAACTAAACTCATCAAAGAGCTTGCGTGTAAATTCCTGTAACCAAATTTCAACATCAAATTCCATAAACAGATTATATATTTTTTTTGACAAAATTTCAATAGAAATAAATTTTTTGTTATAATAATTTGCGAAAGCCCTAAATAAAAAAATGAAAAAGAACACAAAAGGAATACTTAGCGGAATTATAGCATCAACAAGTTACGGCATGAACCCATTATTCGGGTTACCTTTGTATGCGCAAGGAATTGGAGTAAACTCAGTTTTATTTTACAGATATTTTTTCGCTGTTTTAATTTATTTTGTATGGCTAAAATGCTTCAAAAAAGTTTCACTAAAAATAGCTAAAAAAGAACTTATTCCGCTATTCTTTTTGGGAATATTCTTTTCGCTATCGTCATTAACCCTATTTGAAGCATTTCACTATATAGAAGCCGGAATTGCCTGCACAATTTTGTTCATATATCCGGTTATGGTTGCAATAATAATGGCGATTTTCTTCAAAGAAAAAATTACCAAAACCGTCATCACTGCAATAATTTTAACCTCAATCGGAATAATCCTTTTATATAACGGGAAAACCGGAATGACATTGAGTTTGAAAGGGATAAGTATTGTCCTCTCATCAGCTCTTTTGTACGCACTTTATATAGTTGGCGTAAGAACAATTAATTCCGTAAAAAATATGGATAGCGCAAGATTGAGTTTTTATGTAATGCTATTTGGGTTGTTAGTTTATGTCATAAATCTAAAATTCTGCACAGAATTGCAAATTTTGCCACACACTACATCATGGCTATTTGCAATCGGTTTAGCACTATTCCCAACAATAATTTCTTTAGAAACAATCACTATTGCAATTCAACTCATCGGCTCGACTAATACCGCAATCTTAGGAGCATTGGAGCCATTGACTGCAATATTCTTCGGAATTTTATTCTTCCACGAACAATTAACCATTAGAATTTCTATAGGTGTAATTTTGATTTTGTTCGGCGTATTCATGATAATTTCAAGAAAAATGAAGGTTGACAAAACATAAACAAATACCTATCATAGAGTTATGAAAAACTTTGGAATTTTAATGGCTCTATTTGTTATGTCTTGCGGTTTGCTGATATCATCGGCATCCGCAGAACCTATTCGTCTTCCTCAAATTGGGGACAATTCAATTGACTATTATAGTATTCCCGATCGACCAGGCTCTATTGGTTGGCAATACACTGATGACAACGATTATACAGATTTGTTACCATATATGTTAAATCTTAGCAAAATCATAGATAATAAATGGAGTTATAAAATTTCAGGATATACAAAAGATGATTATTTAGCAATTGTAAATCTTACGATATACAGAGATGGAAGTTTTTCTACTCCTAAAATTGTAAAATATCCGGCAAAAACTGATTATATGCAACAAGTACTTAATACATTGAACAACTTTGACCATCTACTATCTTTGCCACAATCATACAATAGAAATGAACTTTCTGTAAATTTGCTTTTTATTCCGAAAGGTTCTTCAAAAGAACAACTTGAAAAGGCTGATGCAATAGATTTAGCACAATACGCTAAAGACACAAACAATAAAATAAATAAAAAATTTCAGTCTACACCAAATCTAAATATAAACAGTAACTCTCGTACCGCAGTATTATTCAAACTTAAAAAAGATGGAAGTCTTGTCGATAATAAAATTTTAATTTTTCAATCTTCCGGAAACGCTAAATTCGACCAAACTACAATTAATACAATAAAAAATTGTCATTACAATCCACTTCCTGAAAAATATACTTATGATACATTAAACACAATCATTATATTTGAAGCCCGAGATTCTAGCTCATACAACTCATATTCCTCAAGACATTAAAAAATTATGATTAGAAAAATAAAACCAACAGATAGAGATTTTTATATAAATTCGGTCAAAGCTTTTTATAGCTCTGATGCGGTTTTGCACGATATTCCAACGGAGCATATAACCAAAACATTTGATGAATTGATGAGATCCGACACTTATATTGAATGTTTCATTTTGGAAAAAGATAATCAAAAAGCCGGTTATGCACTTTTAGCCAAAATGTTTTCTCAAGAAGCTGGCGGAGAAGTTATTTGGATTGACGAAATCTTTGTATTACCACAATTTAGGTCAATTGGATTGGGAAGTGAGTTTTTTAAATTTATCAAAAAGAACTCAAATGCCACAAGATTTCGCCTAGAATTTTGCCCTGATAACAAAAAAGCAATTGAAGTCTACAAAAGACAAGGTTTCACACCTTTTGGATACGGTCAAATGTGCTATGATGTCAAAGCTTAGCTCAAATAAACTTTTGCAATATCAATATCATTTTTGGTCGTAATTTTAATATTTTTATAACTACCATTCAAAATATAAACAGTCTGCCCCAATTCTTCCAACATGCCAGCATCATCGGTAAAACTCTGTCCGAACAATTTTACATGCGCATCTTTTATCAAATCATACTGAAAAGCTTGCGGAGTTTGAGTATTATACAATTTTGAACGGTCAATTGTTCTAATAATTTTGCCGTCTTGAACTTCTTTTATCGTATCAATCGTTTTAGTTGCGACAGTCAAAGCCTTTTTAGAAATTACTTCCTCAATCGCAAGATTAATCAAATCTGTTGATATCATTGGTCTTGCAGCATCATGAATTAATACAAAATCACATTTATCAGCTCTCAAACCATTAAAAACAGATTCTTGCCTTGTTGCGCCACCCTCAATAATTTGAACCTTATTACAATCTTTCAAAATCTCCTTCAATTCATCCATAATCGCAACATTGGCACAAATTATAATTTTATCAACATCAGATTTTTCAAAAGCCTCAACAGTGTATTTTATAACCTCTTTACCGTTAATATTTTCTAACAATTTATTTTTATTCCCAAAACGAGAAGAAGTTCCGCCGGCAGGAATAATCGCATTTACTTTAAAGTTCATTTATTTTGCTCCCTAAAATGATTAAACAATTTGTCATCAATACTATTATAAAACTCTCCATCAATTTCCAATCCGACTTCACCTTCAACAATTTCGCCGATTTGGATTAAATCGTTTTCATCGGACAAAAAATCTTTCGGAATAACTGCAACAAGCTTGTAATCTTCTCCACCATACAAAACTGTTTGCATATCAACATCTTTATCATGCGGAATTTTGGAAGTATCTACTTTTACCCTAACTCCACTTGCCTTTGCAATCTGAATTAGCGCATCTGCCAACCCATCAGATGTGTCCATCATTGCGTAATCAACATCTATATTTCCCGCAATTTTTTTAGAAATTTCTCTTTCTGCAACCGGCATAAGATGAGCGTTTATAAATTTTGAATTTGCATTATCTTTTTTCCCCTCAAGCAGCAATTTCAAACCCATTGCACTATTACCGTGTTCACCTGAAACAACAATTTTATAACCGATTTTAGCATTACTTCTTGAAGAAATTTTTCTATTCTTGTCACTCCCAATCGCCGTCACAGAAACAAACAGCTTGTCACTTCCTGTCAAATCACCACCGACAATTTTTACATCACCTGCTGCAGCTCTTGCCCCCTTATAAAATTCTTCAACAAACTTTTCATCTACATAGTTTGGCAAAGATAAAGCAACCGTCAAATATTTCGGCTCTGCTCCGGATGCGCAAATATCACTGATATTAACCATTACAGACTTATAACCCAATTGAAAAGGTGTTATCAAATCTAATCTAAAATGAACATCCTCAACCAAACTGTCTTGAGAAACAACAATACCTAAATCCTCTAAATAAGCGCAATCATCGCCTATATATTCGGAATTTAAGGTTGATTTTATTATTCTGATTAATTCTTTTTCGTTCATTATATATCGTGGTCAATTAGTGAGATAAATTCTTCTACCAAAGTAGAATTCCATTTTTTGCCCGCATCCTGTTTAATCAATTCTATAGCCTGTTTTGGAGTTAATTCTGCCCTATATGTTCTAGGTTCAGTCAACGCAAAATAAGCATCTACAATCAAAATGATTTGCGAAGTCATTGGAATTTCTTCTTTCGCAATTTTTGACGGATAACCTGTTCCATCCCAGTTTTCATGGTGGTGTTCGATTATCGGAATAACATCTTGAATATAACTTATCGGTTTCAAAATCTCTCTTGCAGCAATAAGCGGATGTTCCTTGATATGATTGCGTTCTTCCTCTGTCAACGGAGTTGTTTTTTGTAGAAGATCTGCCGGCAACATCAAGTTTCCAATATCATACAAAAGCATTGCAATTCTAAGTTTGTCGATATCATCTTTCGGCAAATCGAAACGTTTTGCAAGGCTAACCGCAAGCTGAACTTTTGATTTCATAACACCTGAATGATGCAAAGGGTTGTATGTTTGAGTTAACATATCTGCAACGGTATAAAGTGCCTCTTTAGGAACTTCATCCGTTTTAAGTTTATTTTTAAGATTTTCGGTAACATCTTTATTCAATGGAATATTGTGTTTTGACAAAATATCCATAAACGTATTAACCGCAATTTCTTGCCAACTTGTTTCATTGATAGGTTTAGCCAAAGTAACTTGGTTTCTGCCGTTACGTTTTGACTGATACATAGCCTGATCAGTTAATTCAAGAATATCTTCAATGTTATCAGAATGTTCCAAAAATGTTGCAACACCTATACTTGCGGTAATATGTCCGATTGTATCAAGTTGTTCACTTTCAAGAGCTTTTCTAATTCTTTCTGCTGCAATCATTGCACCATTAGAATCAACACCCGGAAGAATTACGTTAAATTCTTCCCCACCCATACGAGCTGCGGTATCAATTGAACGAGCATTTTTCTTCAAAACATTTGCAACAGTTTTAATCGCCAAATCACCGTACGCATGCCCATATTTGTCGTTAATTTGTTTCAAATGGTCTAAATCCAACCCAACAATACTAAACGGTTGTTGTTGACGCATCGCACGAGTAACTTCTTTTTTCAAATATTCTTCAAAATATCTTCTGTTATAAAGTCCTGTCAAACCGTCTGTAACAGCTTGCGCCTTAACTTCTTCAAACAAATCTGCAATAGTTATCGCCATTTCGATTTGTTGAGCAAAAATAGTCAAGAAATCAGTTTCGCCATTCGTCATTTCTTTTCTTGAAGAAAACACGTTAAACCAACCATAATGAGTATACAAAGGTACTGTAATTATCGATTTGCAAGCGTTTTCATTATTTATGATATAAATAATATCGTCAGAAACTTCCGGGATAACAGATTTTAATGTTTCTCCAACTTCTGTTGTCTGCATAATTGTTTTTTCGGTAGCCGATTTTGCATAAATACTATCGTCTGAATATTCAAGTCTTTTGGTTAAAATAGAACCTTTAATAAGTTTATCAATTTGTTTGATCGAGTTGTCATTTGATTGCGCCAAAACACACAAATAAACACCCATTTCATCTTCACATTTTTTGATAATATTACAATGAAGATAACCGAGTTCTCCTTGAATATTATTAACAATAGTTTCTAATACGCTCTGCAACGGTCTTGAAGCATTCATCATATCCCAAATATGTTGCAAAGTAAGCATTCTCTTGTTTGCAATATTCAGTTCATGAGTACGCTCTTTAATCTCTTGTTCCAATTGCAGATTTCGCTCATAAATTTCAAGATAATCTTGTTTTCCGTTGTAGATTGTATTTTCTACTTCAGAAACCTGTTTATATATATATTTTAATTTATCTAAGAAACTCATATATTTATTATACACTATGTTCGCAGTTTTGTAATATTTTGTTAACAATATTTATAATTTCTTCAGGTTCAGGATAATTTACGCACTGTCCTGCACCTTCCCCCTCAACCATACATCTGCGGGGACTATTACAAGGTTGACATTTCAAATGACCTGAAATTGCAAAATATTTGTTATCATCTCCAAAAGGACCGTAACTTGATGGCGGAGTACAACAGAATATTGAAATTACGGCAGGAATATTTGTTGCTCTAGCCAAATGCGCACTACCAGAATCAGGAGCCATAACTAATACTGCTCTTGAAAAAAGTTCTATCAAATCTTTTATACCTGTTTTGCCCGCAAGGTTTAAGAAATTTCCGTCACTGATATAAGAAATCAATTCATTATCCCCTGCACCACCGGTAAATACTAAAGTACATTTATCTTTTATTGAATTTACAACTGTTTTCCAATTATCTTTATTCCAGTGTTTCAATTTTCGAGTTGTAGCAGGTGCAATAACAACCATAGGTTTAGATTTGTCGACATCTTTCAACAATTCATCAACCTTTGATTTTGTTTCGTCACTAACTTTCGGG
>CALEJY010000128.1 GCA_937898445.1 uncultured Candidatus Melainabacteria bacterium
AAGATGTTATTAATTCTTTCAAAAATTTGCGAATAATTTCTACACGCTCAACCGGAGTTGATCATATTAACAAAAAAGCTGCTGATGCTAAAAATATTGCGGTTGTTAATGTTGAGGGTTATGGCGCAAGACCTGTTGCACAATATACAATTGGGTTGATTTTGGCTCTTGTAAGGCAAATTATACCTGCATCTGAATATTTGAAATCAGAAAACAGAACCTGTCAAAGTTTTGTCGGGCGTGATATTTCAAAGTTTACGATAGGGATTGTCGGTGCCGGCAGTATTGGTTTTGCGGTTGCAAAACTTGCTATTGCTTTTGGGATGAAAGTTTTAGCTTATGATGTCGCTGAAAGACAAGAATTGACTGAAAAATATGATATTAAATATGTAGATTTTAATACTTTGTTGAGGGAAGCTGATATTGTTTCAATTCATATTCCTTATACGGGTGAAAACAAAGATATGTTTGGGTTTGAACAATTTAGTATAATGAAAAATACAGCGTATTTGATTAATACTTCTCGTGGAGAAATAGTGAATATAAAAGATTTGTACAATGCGGTTACAAAGGGTGCAATTAAAGGAGCTGCGCTAGATGTTGTGACATGTGAATATTTTAATTTTAAATGTTCAAATTTATCCCAAACTTTATATAACAATTTTGATTGCGTTGAAGAATCAAAAATTTTGCGAGAATTTGTAAAACATCCTGATGTTATTGTAACCCCACATATTGCTTACGAAACTCAAGATGCAATTGATTATATTTTAGAAGTTACATTTATTGCAATTTCTGATATCGTGAAAGGTGGAAATTCGTATCGGGTTAATTGATAGTTTTTGATTGACAATTCGCCAGCAAATTTATATAATAGTTTTATGGCTAAGATAATTAAAGTACAAAAAGGGACAAAAGACATTTTACCTCAAGAAGTTGAACAATGGCACAGACTTGAGAAAAATGCTTTAGATATATTTACCCGTTACGGATATAAAGAAATCAGAACACCGATTTTTGAGGCAACAGAATTGTTTGCTCGTGGAGTTGGTGACACAACAGATATTGTCAACAAAGAAATGTACACTTTTGAAAAAAGTGATCGTTCTTTGACACTAAGACCTGAAAATACTGCAGGGGTTGTTCGTTCGTTTATAGAGAACGGTATGGCAAGACTTTCTGCACCTGTAAAACTTTGGTACAAAGGACCGATGTTCAGATATGAACGCCCGCAAGCAGGCAGACAAAGACAATTCCATCAAGTTGGGGTTGAAATGTTTGGGATTAAAGAACCAACAGCTGATGCTGAAGCTATTTTGCTTGCGGTAAATTACTTGAAATCATTAGGTTTGAATGATTTGGAAGTAGAAATTAATTCTCTTGGTTGTCCAAAATGCCGTGAAGAATACAAGAGAAAAATTAAAGAAGTTTTGAAACCGGAATTTGACAATTTGTGTGAAGATTGCCAAAATCGTTATGAAAAAAATCCTTTGAGATTGCTAGATTGCAAGGTTGACACTTGCAAGGAGATTTTTGCAAAACCGGAAATTCAAAAAGTTATTCAATCTGATTTTATTTGTGAAGAATGTGCAGAGCATTACACAACTCTAAAATCATATTTAGATAAATTAAATGTTCCATATGTTGAAAACAAACTTCTTGTAAGAGGTTTGGACTATTACAACAGAACTGTTTTTGAAATAAAATCAAATAATTTAGGTTCACAAAACGCAGTTTGTGGCGGTGGTCGTTATGATAGCCTAGTTCGCAACTTGGGCGGAGAAGATACTCCGGCTGTCGGTTGGGCAATGGGAATGGAAAGATTAAATTCTTTGTTGCCGGATGTTGAACCTGAAAAGCTTGATGGTTATATCGTTTCAAATTCTTCTGCCGATGCTTTTGAATTAGCTCAAGAGTTGCGTTCAGAAGGTTTGAATGTTGAGTTTGATTTGGCAAACAAAAAATTCACAAAGCAGCTTGAAAAAGCACCTAAAGTTGCAAAATTTGCGCTAATTTTAGGCGAAGATGAAATCAAAGCCGGAAAAGTTGCTGTGAAAAACCTTGCGACATCAGAACAAGTTGCAGTTGCAAGAAAAGAAGTTGCCGGATTGATAAAACAGTAAACAGGAGAACAGTTATGGGTGTAAACTCGGTTGATGAAGTAATTCTAAAACTTTGCAAGGCTTTTAATCGTGTTTTTAATGATTTTAAAGGCATATATTTGTTCGGCACTTTTTTAGACGGAAAAATGCACGAAGGCGAAGATATTGAACTTGTTGCAATTTTTGATATTGAGGACAAATCCAAAAGAGAACAAATTTGGCCTATAATTGGCAAAATTGAAACAGAACTTGATGTTTGCATAGATTTATACCCATATACGCCGGAAGCCTTCAAACAAGATGAAGAAATCTATGAAGAAGTTATGGCAGAAGGGGTGTTTTACAATAATAAAGGACAAAGAGGATAAAAAAATGAGTCAAATTACAATTCGTTCAGACAGAAAAGATGATTACACATTCTACTACAAAGGTGATGAAGTAACTTTAGGTGCAGGCAAAATCATCAGTATCGCAACAGGCTTGGATGATGTTGTTCTTCCAACTTGTGCAATGAAAATCATTAACAACTTAATCGTAATCAAAGAAGACGTAAAACACAAACACCACGACGAAGAAGAAAAATAGGTACTACGTACGTAGCCCACTGTGACGATGTTGGTTCATACTTCATATTCTGGTGTAGAGTTCTGCTACGCACATAAATTTAGATGCCTAGATGCAAAGAGGCATAGAGGCGTAGTCTGTATCAAAGCAGTTAGGCAGCTAAGATTATTAGATGCTTAGTGTAAGGATGCGAAGAAGTAAAGTCGGTTACGAGAAAAGAAATTTTTGTTTGTCATTGCGAGCGAATGCGAAGCAATCCAGTGAAACAGTCATTACGAGGAGCGAAAAGCGACGTAGTAATCACATTCAAAATGAAAATAGCACCTAATCTTCGCTATCAATTATAATCTTGTAGTAAAAATCTGCTTTTGCAAATTTATTCACTGGTTTTTCTTTCCATAATTTCAGAGTTAAGACTGCCGGAAGGTATTTGACTGTGAACATTTTGTCTGATTGCATTGGAGAGATGTTGTTGCAGCCGTCTTTATATCTGCAACTTCCTCCTAAATGCAAATAATCAGTAAACATTTGTACTTCGTCTTTTACGCTTGCTCCGTTTTGGTACATCATTTCAGAGTTTTTCATTTCTACCATATAAACATATTTGTAGCCAAAATCAATTGCGTTAAGCCCTGACAATTGCAATGGATAACCGTATTCTTGCCCGTTTACGTTGGATCTGAAATTAGTGTAAATAGACGGAACTCTATATGTGGCAACGATAATTTTTTCTTTTGGATTGTAGCGTAATGTTGTTGGCAAAAACATTGCTGCTCCACTTTTACAGAAATCTCTGTTGTAATCATATTCCCACGGAGAATAAGCCATGCTTATTCCGACTAAAGCATTCGGGTTGTTGACTTGTGCGCTGACTTTTGAATTGCCTTCAACTCGTTCGTGGTAATCTCCTGTGTAATTCAATTGGCTGCAAGGATTTGTTCCCCACCAAGGTTTGTTATCTACAATTCCACCAAAAACACTTTGGTTTGGTTCATAGTTATTTGTTGCAAAAAGTGATTTTTTTACGTAATTTTTTCTCAAATCGTAAATCTGTTTTTTTGTTAAATAATTGTATGAAGAAGTCGGATTTACTGTTAAATTTTGATAACCTTCCGTACTGCCGATTTCAGGTTTTGGTTGGTTTGTAGTATCAGATTTGTTAGGTGTAAAAGCTTCTTCTCTAACGTTGTAATAGTCTGTTTTTTTCAACATTTTTTGATCGTTATATGAAAACAATAACGAAGGACACATAAACCATAATGTTACGATAAGAATAATTATTTTAGATATAAATAAAACTTTTGGCGACAATTTTTCCAACAAATCAGGAGCATTGTCTATTTTATCAATTATACTACCTTTTCCTGTTTTTATATCCATATAAGTATTACAAAATTCAATGCTTTGTTGGATGATATCTGCATTTATATTGTTAGGATCAATTTCCAATGCTTTTTCAAAACAATATTTTGCGTTTTTGTAATCACGTTCACATAGTTGATAATATACACCTAACCAATACCACGCATCAAAATTTAATGGATCTTGATTAATAATATCTTGAAGTCTTGGAACGCATTGTCTTTTTTCTTCAGAACTTATTTTTTCATCCAATATTATTTCGGAAATTTCATCTATTATGTTATCGTTTGTATTCATTTATTTTCTTAAACCCTTATATCTGTTTTCGTTCCATTTGTCTGCAAGTAGTACAATGTCAAAAATAAAAGATGGTACAAAAAAGCCGATTATTGGAACTCCAAGTAACGCCCAAATCATTGTATCAGTACTGTTAAGGTCTTCCTGGAATGTGAACAAGAAAAACATTCCAATTGCAAAAAACACAACAGAAAGCCATTTAAATACAGTTTCTTGTCTGTTTGTAAGAATTTGCTTACAACCGACATTCATATAATCTTTAATTCTTTCTTCAATGGCTTCAACTGTACCAACCCCTCCAAATCTGTAAGAGAAATTTTGAACAGCTCTACCATAATCAATTATTTTGTATATAAAATTTGTAAGATTAAGAGGTGTGTTTGAAAGAGTGAAATGTTTATTTTTTAAAACTGTAAAATAAAGCTTAACTTCTGACACCGCTGGGTATGAACCTGATTTAGTACGAACCATAACTGTATTCAAATTCATTTCGAGATTATTGATATCACTATATCCGCAAACAAAATTATATTGAGATTGGTTAAAATTGAATTTAACTCTATCTTGTAGGAAATCTACAGATTTGAGATTGAGTTTTGATTTCATTGCGTTTAAGGCGTTTTGCCTTGAAATAATTGACCCAATAAATCCGATATATGCTATTAGTGGCAGAATAATCATAATCAAATATGGTATAATAGGCTCATCTGAGATATCTGCCTGTAAAGCTTTAAACATTTCTACATACCATCTGAAAAAATCAGTTATAGAATATTCTGAAATTGTAGTGGCGAAATACGCCCAAGCAAAGCCAATAGTAACTATTAAAGCAAACATTGCAAGACAAACTACAGACCTTTTTGACGTTTTAGTTGAAACATTATTTATGTGCATCTAACCAACCCTTTTTTGTTGATTATAACAAATTTTTTATAGGTTGTAAAGAGTGATAACTTATTTAATGCATAAATAATGGTTTTACTAATACATAAATGTCGTTAAACAATACAAATATCAGCAATGCAATTAGTAGTGCGAAAAATACTGTCATTATTTTATTTGCGATTTCTTCGTCAACCGGTTTGCCTTGAATTTTTTCAATTAGCAAGAACAACAAATGTCCGCCATCCAATGCCGGAATTGGTAAAATGTTCAAAATCGCAAGGTTCATTGAAATTACTGCAGTCAATAATATTCCATAAAAAATTCCTTCACTGTTAATAATATCGCCACCCATTTTGGTAATCAAAACAACACCGTGCATATTTTTTAGAGGAATTTTTCCTGTAAATAACTGTTTCAAAACAATTACCATTGATTTTGTTTCGTTATACAAATAATCATAACTTGTCTTAAACGCAGATTTGATACCGGTTACAGGAATAAGAATTTCTTTTCTGTCTAACGAAATTCCAATCAATCCCTCACTGTCGGAATAAACTGTTTTTAATTCAACAACTTTTCCATCTCTCAAAACCTTAATATCTAAAGGTTTTTGAGTATCAGACAAAGCATAAGCAACATCTTTTAAAGAAAATGTTCCATCTGCTTCAATATATTTTTTATCCTTGATTTCATCACGTAATTTAATTTGGTTTTCAGATAGCTTAACTTCGTTTGGTTTATATAATTCAACCGTATTCAAAATATTGTCATTCAATACGACTTTTTGCTCTTTTTCAAGATTGTTCGGAATAGCAACAACCAAATCCTTTTCTATAATTTCATTTTCAGTAAAAGCATGGTTTACTGATTTTAAACTTTTATAATTTCTTTCAACAAGTTCTTCATTAGTTTTGCCATCAAAAGATGCGCTATACATAGCATACAAATTAACCGCATATTTTGTATTAATTTTTGAACCGTTAATTTCTATAATCTTATCACCTTTTTGAATGCCTGATGACCAAACACTTGCCTCTTTTGGAGCAACAATATCAGTCACATACATATCAAATTTTTCAGATGGCATATTGTGCCACAAAAATGCAGTCATCAAAACTAAAACATAAGCACAAATTACGTTTGCAACAACGCCGGCAGAAAAGATTATTGCACGTTGCCAAACAGGTTTGTTCTGCAATCTTTCTGGAGAATCTTGAGGGACATCAGAATCTTTGTCATCATCAGGAAATGAAACATATCCGCCGAATAAAAAAGCGTGAATAACAAGGGTTAAATTCCCAACCTTCTTTTCCCACAAAGTCGGACCAATCGGCAAACCAATTCCAAACTTGTCAACCTTAACTTTAAACATCAACGCAGTCAAAAGATGGCCAAGCTCATGAACTAGTATTAAAAGCCCGATTAATAAAATCATTATTATGATAGACATAAATTCTCCCTCTAAAATTATCTGTATATACATTTTAGCATAAACAAGATTATAAATCAGGGAGCAACTACCTAAACATATAATTTGGACTTCCTAATCTCGGAGTAGAACGAAATTGCTTGTAAAGAGTTGCCGAATAAGGCAGTTCATCATAATTGCTCAACTCAGCCGGAAATGGCTCAACTTTTATATTTGCAAAAGTATCCATAATTTTTTTATCATATTCAGAAATTCCTGATGATTGAGTTAATCTAAAATTCCTTATAGTTCCATCTTTTAAAATCGTGCATTTTACAATCGGTTCTTGTGGAATATAACTATATGTTGTCGGAATTCTATCAAACATATATTTGCTTACTCTATTAATATATTTTTTATAAGCTTCTTGCGATTGTGCAGACGGTTCAACCGGCATAATTGACATTCTTGCAGTTTGATATTTTTGGACAACATGCTGAAAACCGCTCGTCATCGTAACATAGCTTACATTACAATCTTTCGGAAACGGCTTAAATGGTGCAGATTTTTGAACAGCCTCGACAACCGCATTATCAAAATCAGTTCCGCTTGCCTTATCCAATTTTATGTCAGAAACGCTTCCATCGGCATTAATATTATAAGTAACAGTTGTACTGGCACTGGTTTCACCTTTATAATTAAGATTGCCTCTAACGACCTGTTGTGCCTCTTTTGCATATTCATTGAAAAAAGTATTCGCATCAAAATCATCTGCCAACACCAAATTTGCACTAAACAAAACAAGCATCAAAAAAACAATAATCTTTTTCATAAAACCCCTTTCAAATTTATTATTTGAAACGACGCATCATTTTCATAGCTTTATTAACGGCATGTTTGCCCAATTTCCCATTAAAACCGCCAAGTCCGCCTAAATTACCCATCTTGCTCATATCAGGCATACTCATTTTCCCAAACATGTTTTTCATATCAGACATGCCCTTCATCATCATTCGCATTTGCTCAAATTGCTTGATATAATTATTGATTTCAGCCAAATCCATGCCGCAACCCTTTGCGATACGTTTTTTTCTGCTAGTATTTATCAAATCAGGGTTTGAACGCTCTTGTGGTGTCATGCTTGAAATGAAAACTTCCATCTTTTTAAACTGTTTTTCGCCTTCATGAGAAAGTTTATCTCTATCATCTTTGCCAATATTAATCCCCAACATGCCGAGCATATTTCCCATAGAACCAAAAGCCTGCATTTGTTTTTGCATCTTCAAAAAATCGTTGTAAGAAAAATTATTCTTACTCATTTTTTCTTCAAGTTCCAATGCCTGCTTTTCGTCAAAAACTTCTTGCGCACGTTCTACAAGAGAAACAATATCGCCCATGCCAAGTATTCTTGTTGCCATGCGCTCAGGATAAAAATCTTCCAAAGCGTTCAATTTTTCGCCTGTTCCGGTCAATTTAATCGGTTTTCCTGTACAATAAACAACGCTTAACGCAGATCCGCCCCTGCTATCACCATCCAATTTTGTCAAAACTAAACCGGTCAATCCCAACTGCGCATCAAAGTTTTCTGCAACATTTACCGCCTCTTGCCCAGTCATGGAATCTATTACCAAAAGTTTTTCGCTAGGTTTGAAAATTCTGTCAATCAACAACAATTCAGCCATCATGTCTGTGTCAATCTGCAATCTTCCCGCAGTATCCAAAATCAAAGTATTAAACCCGTTTTCGTTTGCGTAACTAATTGCCTCTCTTACAATTTGCTGAACATCTTTACAATCAGGAATAGTGAAAACTTCGGTCTCAATTTCTTTCCCTAAAGTCATCAACTGAGTAATCGCAGCCGGTCTATAAACGTCACACGCAACCAAAAGCGGTTTTCTTCCATCTTTTTTCAATTTGACTGCAAGTTTTGCAGAAGATGTAGTTTTACCAGCACCCTGCAAGCCCAACATCATGATTAAATTCGGGTTTCCTGAAAAATCAAGCGGTTTATTTTCTTTACCCAAAAGTTCAACAAGTTCGTCATGCACAATCTTTATCAATTGTTGAGAAGGATTTACACCCTCAAGAACCTTTTCGCCTTCCGCTCTATCCTTGATATTAGAAATAAAAGCTTTAACAACTCTCAAGTTTACATCGGCATCCAAAAGCGCACGCCTAATCTCTCTTAACGCATCTTGCATGTTGTCTTGAGTAAGTTCTTTTCCGCTTGTATTGTTGATTATTTCCCGTAATTTATCGCTTAAACTGTCAAACATAACTGAATTATATCACAAAATTTGTCAATAAAAATAAAAACATCATACGTTTTTACGATTTAATTTCTAATTTCGTCTGCTAGTATATAACCATACTCCTTAGAGAACTAAGATACACATATCCCTAATCAACAGCTATGCACTTCTTATGTACATAGCTTTTTTTTCGAGCGTGCCGCTCGACCCACCACATGGAACAATATTGGTTCGTACTTCATACTTATGTATGGAGTTTTACGCACGTAGCCCCCTGTGACAATATTGGTGATAACTTAACATGTCACCCTGAATTTAATTCAGGGTCTATCAATGCTGATGTGAATATTGCAAAGCAAGAACCCTCTCCCGCATTTGTAACGTTCGCAGATGCTCACGAACAACTGCTCCCTCTCACAAAGAGAGAGGGTAATAACTTTAACGATGCGGACTTTTCACGTTTCACTTCTCACTTTTCACTCAAATCTGTTGCTTTCACGTTAAAAAGTATCACCTAAAACCTCAACGGATAATCTTTCGGAATTTTCCAGCCGTTCATTTGGATTAAGGCCGTGCAATAAGCTCTTTCGTTACTTACTTTTTCTTTACAACCAAGACTGCTGCTACTTAACAAAGTTTCTTTTTTGCCATCCCAACTGCACATATATGGTTCAATCCCTTTTCCAACAGTATGACAGCTTTCACTATTAGGAGCAAACATAAAAGTAAAATATTTTGTGCCACTTAAATCTGCATTTCTTGAAATCAAACCATCATCTCTTTCACCTAATGCATAATCCGAAGCCTTTGGATAAAAAATTATGCTGCTTGATGAAATTAGTGCTAAACTTCCATCAGGGAAATATGTTACAACCTTGCCTTCAAAATTGCTATCAACTTCATATTTTGTGTATTTCAAATACGGTTTTAAGTATTTTTCAAACCATGCTAATGCTTTGGATGTTGTAGGATTTCCGTCTTCATCTTTTTCAAATCCTTGTACAAATTCATCCCATTGTTTAACATCGCCATAATCCACTTCTGCCATTTTTATTGCTTGGTTCATAGTAGAATAAAATTTAGCTAATCTTGTTTCAACTACTTGTTTTCTGTGGTTTGCCATAAGAGTAGGAATGGTTAAAGCTGCAACAACTCCGATGATGCCGAGAGTGATTAAAACCTCTGCCAATGTAAATGCAGTTAGGCGGCTAAAAAGTGAAACAGCTAAGTTATTTTCGTTAAAATTATTTTGCGCTTTTGATATCATATATTTCTCCTATGTATTCAATTATATTTGAATACAATTATATGTCAATACAAAAATATATCAATAATAGCGCAT
>CALEJY010000129.1 GCA_937898445.1 uncultured Candidatus Melainabacteria bacterium
TTACACGCCAAGAAGTTTATACTTTCATCCACGAACAAGGTCAAAAGTTACACAAAGCAATATCTCCACATACTCTCAGACACACATTTGCAACACATTTATTAGAAAACGGAGCGGATTTGAGAGTTGTACAAGAGCTTTTGGGACATAGTGATGTATCAACAACCCAATTATACACTCATATCAGCAAAAAAAGATTGAAAGAAGTTTATTTTGCGATAAATGGAAAAGGTTAATTAATATCTCAAAGGTATTTTTGAACGGTTTACTGTTTTATGCTCATAGCCAAAGTTTGCAAGCATTCTGCAAGTACTTGTGTAAAAAATATTCTCATTCAAAGTTGGACCAATATTTATACAACCGACAGTTTTTTTGAGAAATTTGTATTCAATATAAGGAATAAACAATCCGTTTTTCTCGCAAATTTTTGTTTGTTTTGCAAAATTTGTTCCGGTATTGTTTATGAAAATTATTCTATATTCTTTTTCGTCTTTAAAATGCGGATTTTTGAAAAACAAACTAATTATGCTCAAAATATCTATTAATTCGATTACGATATCAAGTCGTTTTTCCTTGTTTTTAACGCTTTTCAAAGCTTTTTCATACAACTTATTCCACTTTTCAAAAATCAATTTTAAAACTGTAATCTGCTTTTTCTTTTCATAAATTATGTTTCCATAAACAGAATTAAAACCGATTTTTTCCATATCAGCAATCAAATCTTTTTTACAAAAACCGATATTGTATCCGGTGTATTTTTGCCCTTTTGCATAATTGTTCCACAAGGTTAAGTTATCGCCATCTGTAGAAAAAGAAATTGTGTAATATTCGTGTTTATAACCAAAATCATCAGAACCATTGATAATATTTGTGTATTTTGTATAAAAATGTTCCTTAATTTTAGCAAACAACTGCTGATTGAGTTCCGGCATTTCATCAATCAGGTTAAAAATAAGTTTATAAGAATATGTAACTTCTTCCTTATCATTAAGATAAAGTGCATTAGAAAATCTAATTGTACCTGATTCTAAGATACTGAGTAATTTTTCAGGTTTTGTATAATGGAACAAAATACTGTTTGAACCATCATCAAGAATTTTTCTAACTTTTGGTATTTTTTCTAGCAAACTGTCATAATTTATCATACTTATAAACTCCATTTATATTATAACATATTTTTGAAAAAATTTCAGGTGATATAATATTTTTGGAGATAAAAATGAAAAAATTATTTTTAATTTTCGTATTACTATTATCTATTGCAACACCTGCTTTTTCAGAAGATATTGTTGATGAAAATTCCGATGACACAACAGAAGAATTTGGAATGATTTATGAACCTGAAAATACAGAAGAAGAAAATATTGAAGAAACTTCCGCAGAAGATATATTTCTCAATTCTTCATCTACAGAGCAATTAAACATAAAAAAATCAAAAAAATTTGGAGCTAAAAAATACGATTTATCTACAAAAGAAGATAAAACTATAACTCCACAAAATGCTTATATATTCCAAAATTCCGACCCGTATTCATCTAAATCATCTTCTTACACAAAACAAAAACAACACGGCAATTTTACACTCGGAACAAAATACGATAGCACGTATTCTCCAGACAGTACAAGCCAAACAAACACTCTATTTTCAAAATATCAAAAAAATAAATTTTCATTCAATACATCTTATAAAAGTAACAGTCTTGCACCATTAGACCAAAGAGGAAAAGGAACATTATCTTTTTCTCCGGAATATAAATTAAACAACAAAATATCAGTGCAAAATATTTATTCAACAAGCTTTTTAGATAAAAATAAAAAAAGTGAAATAATGTTTTCACTAAAACCGTTCAAAGACGACAGGATGGATTTTAATATAGGGGCAAGCCAGATATACTCTGAAACTTCTGCCCCTACACGTTCTCAATTAAATTTTTCTACAAAGTTTAGATTTTAAAAACTATTTTTTGTTAATTCTATGTTTTAATAGAAATTCAGGATCAGCCATTTCAATTCTTTGAGCTAAGCTGCTTTCAGAATGATAATGTTTATTCAAATCCCTTCTATCCATTCTGAAAAGACTTTTTAATTTTTCTTTGAATGAAGGATGTGGATTTTTCATTGCAATATTGAATTTGTAAATAGTTTCACCAGGCAAATGGTTTACATCACCTTTTGGAGCAGATGTTTTCTTTACTCTAGCAATAATATCTTTATCACCTTTAGCTAAATGTTTAATAGCATAAGAATCACAAAATTTGTCTGCTAAATAGTTGTTCCAATTTTTACCTTTTAAAATAACATGCCCACTAAATGATAGTTTGTTGCTAACCTGATTGTTCATTGGGGTATAACCATTAATACTATCAATTCTCATTTTTCTATTCCCTTTTTGTTCTATTGAGTAAGTGTATATTTTACAATTATTATAAAACTAAAAAGGAATTTTTTTTGCTAGTATTAATGAAAATTTAACAATTATTTTTTCTTTTGTTCTTTTTGGATTTTTTTCATTTGTTTTTGGTGTTTTTTGTCTGTCATTCTACATTTTTTTAACAAATTATCATAATAGGCCTGCTTTTGAACCGGATCAGAAATAGTTTCAGCCTCTTTCAATCCATTTTCAAATATTAACTTTTTCTCATACCAACCTTGATTTTTCATTTTTGTCGTAGAATGACAAACCATAGGAATTCCTATTGGAGCAGTTATTAATAAATCGGTCAAAACTATACCAACAGACAATTCTGCAATGTTTTTACCTCTATTCGGAAATTGACGTGGATTTTGATATTTTTCAGGAACATATTCTTCCCAAACAGGAGCTTTAATCTCTCTTGTTGTAATACTTTCCGCAATTGCTGCCGGAGCAATTGACAAAATTGACATAATTAATAAACTCGTAATTTGTTTTCTCATACTTTCACCTCTTTAACTTATATGTTATTTGCGTAGTAATCTCATTATTTTAATGTAATTACTACGTCACTTCATTACTCGTAATAACAGATGTTATTTCTGTCCGTTAAACGCTTGAATACCTAAATATTTCGCAGCCGAACCGAGTTTTTGTTCAATTCTTAATAACTGGTTATATTTAGCCATTCTATCAGAACGAGATGCTGAACCTGTTTTAATTTGACCACTGTTTACTGCAACTGCCAAATCTGCAATAAATGTGTCCTCTGTTTCACCTGAACGGTGAGAAATTATTGTTGTATAGCCCGCAGCATGAGCCATTGAAATCGCATCTAAAGTTTCAGACAATGTTCCGATTTGATTTACTTTAATCAAAATAGAATTAGCAACTTTGCGTTTAATTCCGTCAGCCAATCTTCTAGTATTAGTTACAAACAAATCATCTCCAACAAGTTGGCAATGAGAACCTACTCGTTTTGTCAACATTTCCCATCCGTTCCAATCTTGTTCTGCCATACCGTCTTCTATTGATATGATTGGATATTTGTTTACCCATTCAGCCAAAAAGTCTGTCATCTCTTTGTTATCAAAAGATTTTCCTTCACCTTTTAAGTTATATCTTCCATCTTCATAAAACTCAGAAGATGCAACATCAAGACAAATCTTGATTTGATCTGTGTTATAACCTGCTTTATTTATAGCTTCAAGAATAACTTCAATACCTTCAGCGTTAGAGTTCAAATTTGGCGCAAAACCTCCTTCATCACCGACAGAAGTAGCCATACCTTTATTTTTAAGAACTGATTTTAATGTATGGAAAACATTGCAACCCATTTCAATAGCGTGAGAAAAACTTTCTGCGCCAACAGGAGCAATCATAAATTCCTGAAAATCAATATTATTATCAGCATGCGCACCACCATTAATAATATTCATCATCGGAACAGGTAAAGTTAAAGCGTTAATACCGCCTAAGTATCTGTACAAAGCCATATCATAAGCTTTAGCAGCAGCTTTTGCAACCGCTAAAGATACACCCAAAATAGCATTTGCACCTAATTTAGATTTGTTTTCTGTTCCATCCATATCAATCATGAATGTATCGATTTCTTTTTGATGAGAAGCTTTTTCACCAATCAATTCAGGAGCAATAATATTATTAACATTATCAATAGCTTTTTGAACACTTTTTCCCATATATTTTGATTTGTCGCCATCACGGAGTTCAAGAGCTTCAAAAATACCTGTAGATGCACCTGATGGAACTGCAGCTCTACCTTTTATTCCGTTAGTAAGTTTTACATCAACCTCAACAGTTGGATTACCTCTTGAATCAAGTATTTGTCTTGCATAAACATCTTCAATAAATGTTGACATAATTATCTCTCCTATACCATTAGTAAACCTTCATTTTTCATGCAATTTTGTCATAAATTATTTTACTTTTCAAGTGGTAAAGTGAGGAATTTTTTTTGAAAAAGATGTTTAGAGGCATTGATGCAAAGAAGCATAGTCTGTATCAGAGAAGATAATAAGGCGATATGATTTTAATTTGTAGGTAGGGTTTACTAATCTGACAACAATACTGTCATCTTGAGCATTAGCGAAAGATCGCAGTGTTGATATCATTTTGCCAACCATGCGATACTTCGGACTGTTGTCCTCAGTATGACGATTTCTTTTTCCGTAACAGACTTTGCCTC
>CALEJY010000130.1 GCA_937898445.1 uncultured Candidatus Melainabacteria bacterium
TGCTTCGCTTCTTAGCCGCCTAGCTGCATTTACATTAGCTGAAGTCCTAATTACTCTCGGAATAATCGGAATAGTTGCGGCGATGACTTTGCCGACATTGATTGCAAATCATCGAGCAATTGAATACAAAACTCGTTTAAATACTGCGTATTCACTAATAAGTCAAGCTATTGAAAAACTAAGAGCTGATGATGAAATACTTAATTCTTCAGAGTATGCAGCAAATACATTCAAAGATGTTTTGGCTCCAAATTTTGAAAATATTGAGAATAAAAATATCGGGAAATTTTCAGTTGACCTTAGTAAGTATAAATCTTACAATAAAAATCCCATTGAGAATGGTGTATTGAATGATGGTATGTTTACTTTGAAAAATGGAATGTCAATATATATAGAAAATCCAGGTTGGAAAATGTACAATTTTTATATCGGGATTTCAGTAGATATAAATGGCTACCAAAAAGGTCCAAATTTATGGGGACATGATTTGTTTACATTTGTGTTATCTGAAGATGGTAAATTGTTACCGATGGGAGCTTCCGAAACAGTTTATTCTGCAGATGAATATTGCTCAAAAACTTCACAAAGTGACTTAAATGGTATTGCCTGTACTTATCGAGCGATAATAGAACCTGATTATTTCAAAAAATTACCACATTAGTTTTATTTAACGCAAGGAACTTCGAAAATATTTCTGTCGATTTCATCAAAGTTTTTGATAATTTGTGAAACGGCAGGAATATTTTTATACAAATCTTCGCTTTCCATTGAAGCAATTGCGATAATTTTGCCGATATTTGCCCCTCTTGCACTCTCAATTCCTGATACTGCATCTTCTATTACAACGCAGTCCTTTGGATTAAGATTAAGTTTTTGCGCTGCTTTTATGTAAATATCAGGAGCCGGTTTGCCCGGAATTGTTCCGTCTGAATATACGATTTTGTCTAAATCAAACCATTTTACAAGCTCAAATTCCTCAATAAAGAAATCTACATTGTCTTTTTCTGACATTGTTGCAATTGTGTGCGGAATATTGTTTTCAGTCAAATAATCTAAAAATTTGATAGCGCCTGGTGCAAGAACAGTGTTTTTTTTGTCTTTTCGGCACATATCTCTATAAACCGCTTCTTTTTCTTTTGCAAAGTTTTCAACCATTTCTTTTGATGGTTGTTTGCCGATAAGGTATTTTATGATATCTTCGTTTGTTCTGCCAAACATATAGTCACGCATTTCTTCATTCGTAAAACCCGGAGTTCTCAAACGTTTTGAAAACTCTCTCCAAGCCTCTTGGTGTTTTTCAGAATCCCAAAATAATGTGCCGTTAAAATCAAAAATTATACCTTTATACATTTATCCCTCACTGATTATTGATTATCTATTAATTTATTATAATACTCTAAATACGTTTTTGCTTGCTTTTCTTTGCCCAATTTTTTATACACATAAGCTAAGTTGTAATGAAAATCTGCAACATTGTTTTTGTAATCCGTTGCGGTCAAAAGTTCAAATTTAGCCTTTCCGTATTTTTCTAATTTGATATATGCGCAACCCAAATTGTAATGAGCGTAAGCATATTCAGGTTTGATTTTAATAACCTTTTTATACTCCTCAACTGCCATGTTAGGTCGACCGTCGTTCAAATATATATTGCCTAAATTGTAATAAGCCTTGTAATACTTATCATCGACTTCAATAGCTTTGTTGTACATAAAAGTTGCTTCTTCAAGTTTGCCTTGATCTTGTAAAATATTACCTAAAAGCAACCAGTTTTGAGCGGTTCTTTCTTCTTCCGGAATTGTAAGGAAAAGGTTGAAAGCGCCTTTTATATCGTTTTCGGCATAAAGAACATTTGCTTGATTTGTGATATTAACAAATTTTTCAGATTGAATTATGGTGTTGCTTTGTTGTTTTGAATTTGGTTTCAAAGCAATCGCATCTGCGCAGTTGGCGGTTAATATTAATAAAGCTGTAAGTATTAATAAAAATCTTCTCATAAGAGGATTATAAGATAAATTAAAAAAAATATCCACAAAAATTTGACGAAATTTTTAAATGTTACATAATGTTATTGATGTCTCTTTTACTGATTTAATACCTGCATCTGAACTCCTTGGTGCAGGTGTTTTCTTGTACTACGTACGTAGCCCACTGTAACAATGTTGGTGTAAGGTTCTGTAAAGTCATTACGAGCAAACTTTAGTTTGTGTCGTAATCTCATTATATTATATTTGAATGGGATTACGACATCGTTTTACTCCTCTTAATGGCAATAAAAAAAATAAAAGAGGTTGATTGGTTCAACCTCTACATATACAATTTGTTTTATTCGATTAGGAATTAAATATATAAGGATAATTTAAGGAATTTTTATGATTTTGAACCTGATGTTCCGATTGCGGCTGCCAAACCAACTGCACCACCGATTAAAGCTGCGATGAATGGTTTGTTTTTCAAACCTTTCCACAATCCTTTTAATGCCCAGTTTGCACCGATTGCAGCTGCTCCGCCGAATACTGCGCCACCTGCTACATTACCTGCTAATTTTAGACCTTGTTCAGATCTGCCAACAGGTTGTCCTGTCAATTCAGAGATGTTTTCTTCTGCAGTTTTCTTATCAGCCATACCTAATGTTACGGTTTGCAAGAAACCTTGAGTGAATGAGCCTCTGCCGTGTTGACGAATATCATCAGTTACTGATACTCCTGTTAGTTGTTGGTATAAGCTTGCAGCACGGTTAGAAATTTGTTCATCAGTCCCTGAGCCATACATTGCTTTTACGCTGTTTTTGAAGTTTGCATAAGCAGCTTGGATTTGTTGTTGCTCATTTTGCAAAATTTTCTCATGAAGGATTGCGGCTTGTTTTTGTATTCCCTCTTGAGGTGCATTTAAGCGAAGGTCTGCATTGCGCCATTTTTGTTGTTGGTGAACCTGGTTATCGATCATGAAGTCTTGATACTTCTCATAGTTCTTATAATAGTCTTTATAACTATCAGTTGAACTTCCCATTGTTGTCGGATAACCACCGGTAACTGGGTAACCGCCCATCATCTCGCCGCCGAAGATGCTTCCGTTCATTGTCATCATTGGATTAATTGCACCCATCATAGGAGTGTTTAATGATCCCATTGGTGAATACAAATCCAAATCAGTCAAATCATTTAACGCTATCTGGTTATTGTATAAGTTCGGATAAAGTCCGTACATATTTGCAGCCATATTGAAGTCTGCCATAACCTAACCTCCAAATTGAATTTTCTAACCTACCTTACTTATATAAAAACTTTCTGACTTAAATAATTGCCTTTTTAAAGAAAGAAATGTTACAATTTCGTAACAATAGTGTATTGCATATTCTTATTAATACGTGTAAAATGCTTATATAATGAGGTATAGCAGGTGAAAAAGTTTTTTTCAGGATTATTTACATTTTTGATAATTTTAGCAATCGGAGCGTTAGTATATTTGCATCCGGCGTTTTTTAATAAACAATTGGATAAAGTAAGAGGGATATATTACGTTCATAAAGGCGATAAAGCTCTAAAAGAATTGAAGTTGCAAAAGGCAATCGGCTATTATAACAGAGCGGTTGAATTATATCCTGAACACTATACTGCGTGGTACAATTTAGGAAATATTTATGTTGTATATGAAGATTATTATTCAGCTGTAGATGCTTATGAAAAGGCTTTTGAATACAACCCTAAAATGATTGTTGCAAGAATGAATTACGGAATTGTTTCCGCAGAAAAATTAGGCGATTTTGACGGAGCAATCGACCAATACAATGAAATCTTAAAAACTAAAAGGCATCTGCTTTCTATTCCTTTTGTTTATAGTAATAGAAAAAGTTATAAAGTTAACAAAGGTTTGGCATATTACAACAGAGGCGTTGCATACAAGCAAAAATCAGTTTATCTAGAAGATGAATGGGAATACAGACGACAATATTTGATGAAGGCTCTAAGTTCATATAAAGAAGCTTGTAAAATCTTAAAAAGGGATTATGATGCAAGATATAATTTAGCGTTAACTTACCATTTGTTGGGGGATTACAAAGATGCCGGATTGACTTATTGTAAGGCAATTGAGTTAAATCCTATGAATTATGAGGCGCATTACAATTTGGCGGTACTTTTAAGACATTTGAAATATTACAAAGAATCTCTTGATGAGTTGGAAAAAGCTACGACATTGATAACTAATGGAGGAGGAAGTAACGTTGTTTCTCGCCAAAGATATGTTTTTGATGTAATGAATGATGTGACAAGAACGATTTTGGCAAACTCTCAAAGCGATTTGGTAGAAAAGATTGGAGATAAGCCGACAGAAACTTCAAATGTTACTTATGTTAATGGAAAAATTGTTTTGACGGATGAATTAGATACTGCTATTTTGAAGAATTTGAAAGTTTGCGGAGCGAAAAAGATATTCCAAGAAGATGTGGATGATGCGATGACAGAATACGATGATGTTCGTTATAACGTGCATGTTCCGGGTGTGGAATAAAAGGCAGCTAGGCAGCTAAGAAGCGAGGCGGCTAAGGTTTTTAATTACAACCACGAGAGAGGGTTAAGTCATGAATTGGGTAATAGACTGGATTGCCACGCTATCGCTCGCAATGAC
>CALEJY010000131.1 GCA_937898445.1 uncultured Candidatus Melainabacteria bacterium
CTCGGCATTATTGGTGTTGTGGCGGCTATTACTATGCCGACTTTAATTGATAATCATCAAAAAAAAGTTACTGCGACAAGATTAGAAAAATTTTATTCAATGATGAGCCAAGCTGTATATCAATGGATTGGCGATACAGGATTTATTCCGGGAACTACTTATAAATTTCCTGATAGTGCAAATTATAACGGCAAAGGGTTGGAACAGTGGTATAATGAAAATTTAGGCAAATATATTAAATCAACAAGTCAAGTAAGTACAAATAGTGGTATGTTTGTTGCGTTTGCGGATGGTTCAGGTTTTAACGCTTACCAATCCGGAGGAACTATGCACTTTTTCTTTTGTATAGAGGCTAAATATTGCAATACTAAGGGGGATACCGCAGAAGGAACTTTTGATGGAAAAAGAACATTTCTTTTTGATTTCGTAAATGGAAATTTTTATGCTTCACTTTCGGGACAACAAAATATGTCTAGAGAGGAACTTTTGAAGGCTTGTAAATATGGAAATACTGATAATTCCGAAGTTAGTTCAAAAGGCAGACGACATGCTTGTACAAGGTTAATCCAAATTGACGGATGGCAGATAAAAAACGATTATCCGTGGTCACAAATTATGCTTGAAAGTAAATAAAGTCTTTTTGATGGCGATGTTTTGATTATAAAAATGTTTGTGTTAGAATTATGTTCGTATGAGTACACAATTTAAACACTATGCCAAAGAATTATTAAATATTGCTCTGCCGATTATTATGGGGAACTTAGGCTTCATCTTAATCGGTGCCGGAGATGTATTGATTGCAGGGCATCATTCTACGGATACTCTTGCTGCAATTAGTATTGCGACCGCTATTACCAATTGTATTCAGACTTTTGGTATCGGGTTGATTTCGAGTGTTTCTCCTTTGCTTTCAAATTTTAGGGGAGAGAAGAAATCTGCAAAAAAATATTTTTATCCGACAATAAGATTTGCGATGCTTTTGGCGGTAATTGTTATGTTTGCCGTTTTGGCGTTTATTCCTGTAATTGATTATTTAAAATTTGATCCAAAATTAGTTCCAATGATTAAACAATATATGTTTGTGACTGCGTTTGCTACATTTGGAGCTTATTTGCACGCTGCTTTAAAAGAATTTTTACAAGCGTTTGAAGTTGTAGTATTTCCAAACCTTGTTACTGCAATATCGGTGTTTTTGAATATTGCCGTAAATGTTCTTTTGGTATTCGGTTGGGGAATAATTCCGTCTTTAGGTGCGTTGGGATTGGCGATTGCAAGTTTTGTCGTAAGATATTTTATGGGCTTTGCGTTGTTGATTTATTGCTTTAGAATGATGAATTTCAACGATTATAAAGATTTTGAATATTATAAAAGTTTAATAAAAATCGGAATTCCGATATCATGCGCAATTCTTGTTGAATTTATTGCGTTTAATAGTATTGCGATTATTATGGGAAGGGTTTCTGGCGTGTATGCAGCGGCACAAAACCTTGTTTGTACATTAACAACAATTTCATTTATGGTTCCGTTAGCAATTTCAAATGCTATTGCGGTAAAAGTCGGTTTTGCAAATGGAGCTGAGAACGTTACGGATTTAAAGCGTTATTCGTTTGTCGGAATTGTTATGTGTGTGGGCTTTATGATGTGTAGTGCATTTATTTTTGCGTCATTCCCGCATTTTCTTGTCGGGTTGTTTACGCAAGATAACACACTTGTTAAAATTTCCGTTCCTATTTTATATGTATTGGCGGTATTCCAAGTATTTGACGGGTTGCAAGTTGCACTTGCAGGTATTTTCAAAGGTATGAAAAGAACCGGAATTGTTTTGCTTTCAAACTTTATCGCTTATTGGTTGGTCGCAATTCCTTTGGGATACACACTTGCGTTCAAATACAATTTGAATATTAGAGGATTTTGGTATGGGCTGGCTTGTGCTGCAATTATGCTTTGCTCAATTATGCTGACTATGTTGTTTAAGAGCATTAAAAAACTCGAAAAATGTTAAACAACTTATGTTTATGCTATTATGATTATACGAATTGGAGGAATTATGCACGAAGAAGAAAGAACATTTGTGGCTATCAAGCCTGACGGAGTAAAAAGAGGTTTTGTTGGAGAAATCATCAGCCGTTTTGAAAAAAAAGGTTATAAATTAATCGGTATGAAGTTACTTCAAGTAACAGAAGAAATTGCAGCAAAACATTATGCTGAACACGTTGGAAAGCCTTTTTATCCAAATCTTGTAAAATATATTACAAGCGGACCTATTGTTGCTATGGTATTTCAAGGTTATCAAGCAGTTCAAGGTATTCGCCACGTATTGGGTGCAACAGATCCTTGTGAAGCTGATGTTGGCTCAATCAGAGCAGATTACGCTCAATTAAAGGCTTATAACACAGTTCACGGTTCTGACAGTATTGAAAGTGCTGAAAGAGAAATCAATATCTACTTTAAGCCGGAAGAACTTTGTCCTAATTACAAAAACATGATGGAATTAATCACAGAAAGCGTAGATGAGGACTAATGCGCGATAACGCTCACGAAAATTTTTCATACGAATTAGTACATGAATGTAAACAAACAGGCGCAAGAGCCGGAATTCTGAACACTCCGCACGGATCTATTCTAACTCCGATTTTTATGCCTGTCGGAACTAATTCTGCCGTAAAAACACTTACTGCCGATCAAATCGTTGATACAGGCGCACAAATTATGTTGTCAAATTCATATCATTTGTATTTGAGAGCCGGAACTAAGCTAATAAAGCAGTTTGGCGGTATTCATAGTTGGATGAATTGGCACAAACCTGTATTAACTGATTCTGGCGGATTTCAGGTGTTTTCGCTTTCTCATTTGAATAAAATCGGGGAAGACGGCGTTGAATTTCGTGATCCAAAAGATGGTAAAAAACATTTTATTAACCCTGAAGTTTCTATGGAAATTCAACAAGACATCGGGGCTGATATTATTATGGCGTTTGACCAATGCGCACCTTTCCCTTGCGATTATGACACTGCTAAAAAAGCAATGGAAAGAACTCACAGATGGTTAGAAAGATGTTTTAAAGCAAAAACTAACCCTCGTCAGGCATTGTTCCCGATTGTTCAAGGTGCTTTTTACGATGATTTAAGACGTGAAAGTGCGGCTATAATTTCATCTTACGATGCGGTAGGTTACGCAATCGGCGGTTTGAGTGTTGGCGAAACAAAAGACATAATGAACCATTTTGTTGAATTTACTG
>CALEJY010000132.1 GCA_937898445.1 uncultured Candidatus Melainabacteria bacterium
TATAATAACTTTTTTTTCAAAACTTTTCACCACTCTTGAGAATAACTTTTTGCAAAAAGGATAACATAATAGAACTAACCCAAAAGGATTAGTTTTTATAATTAGCTATTGCAAAAATTTTTTTTTATATTATATTAGAGTTATGCGGAAGTAACTCAATGGCTAGAGTACCTGCCTTCCAAGCAGGCTGTTGCGAGTTCGAGTCTCGTCTTCCGCTTTTTTAGTGCAAAAATTAGGGATTAAAAATATGCTTGAACAAATGGCGGTTAACGCAGATAACATAAACAAAGTTTTTTCAACATTTAAAGTAACTATGTTTATCGGAATTGTTATAAACATAATTATTATTTCGGTACTTTTCAAACTTACCGACATGTTTATAAACAAACTAAAAGAAAAGTTTATCAATCCTGATAATTCTGCGACATTAAGCCACATTTTTCCAATATTGCAAAAGATTATTAAAACTTTAATCTTTTTCTTTATAACCGCTTCATTTTTGCAAAGTCAAGGATATTCCCTAACTTCACTTATTGCAGGTTTCGGAATTACCGGTTTGGCAGTAGGTTTTGCAGCACAACAAACTATCGCATCAATGTTTGGTACACTTGCAATTTTGACCGATAAAGTTTTTAAAATCGGCGATTTTATCAGAGTTAACAACATTGAAGGTTATGTTGAAAATATCACACTTCATTCAACCAAAGTTAGAACGCTCGACAACTTTATGGTAACAATTCCGAATAGCATAATTGATTCCAATATTGTAGAAAACATTTCTCGTGCAAAAAAGAGAAAAATTCAAGTTGTTTTCGGAATTACCTACGATACAAGCGAAGAAAAAATTCAAAAAGCAATCGCAATTATCAAATCTATAATGAAATCTCGACATGATGTAACACAAGACTTTAGAGTAAACATAGATGCACTAGATAGCAGTTCTATTAACCTAAAATTGTTTGGCTATGTAAAAACGTCATCACTCATAACATTAGAAAAAGTTCGTGGCGAAATATTGTTTGAAGCAATTAAACAATTCCGAGCAGAAGGCATTGAATTTGCGTTCCCGTCACAAACTGTTTATATGGCAAAATAAAAATGAATATAAAAATTATCGCATTAGGAAAAATTAAAGAAAAGTTTTTGAAAGAAGGAATAGACGAATTTTTAAAACGTCTAACACCTTACGCCTCTGTTGAGGTCATTGAACTTCCTGCAATTGAAATAAAAGACGAAAACTTAACCCAAAGAGTTCTTGAGCAAGAGGGAGAAAAAATCCTTTCGCACATCAAACCGCAATCTTTTGTAATCACAATGGAGATTAAAGGAAAAATGTTTTCATCAGAAGAATTTGCCCAAAAGATAGAAGAATTAACAAACGACGGGATTAGCGAAATAATCTTTGTAATCGGCTCATCCTGCGGAATTTCTCCAATTGTATCTGCTAGAGCAAACCTAAAAATGAGCATGTCAAAAATGACATTTTTGCACCAATTTGCAAGATTAATCCTAGTTGAACAAATCTACAGAGCATTTAAAATTATTAAGGGAGAAACCTATCATAAATAAAAGCGAAACAGAAGCTATATTGCAGAGATGCGTAGTCTGTTTCGCAAATTGAACCCTAAAACTTTATAGGGTAATCTTTAGATATTTTCCAGCCATCATATTGAATTAATTTTGCACAAAAAGCATGATTTTGTGCGCAACTAAAAGAATGCCCATTAATTAAATGTTCACGTGTCCCATCCCAATATGTTGCGTAAGGTTCAAAAGTTGATTTAAAAACATATGTCAAATCGGAAGAAGAAGCACTTTGATGAGCATAAACAATCGGATTAAATCTAAATTGAAAAACTTCCTTTCCATCTTCTGAGTTTTTAATTACATTTTGGTTTAAATAAAATTTCATATCATAAATACAATTTTCAATATATAACACTCCACCGTCATTAAAATAGACTAAAATCCCTTGTTGATTTGATTTTGGTTCAATTTTTAGAATTTTAAGATGTTTACCAATTGTAGATTTAAACCAATCTTCAACATCGTTAGTAGAGCAAGTTGCCTTACCAGAAGAACCACAATCAATTACCCAATTAGAAGGATCTCCATATTCAGCATTTGCCATATTTATAGCTTGGTTCATAACTGAATAAATTTTTTCTAATTTTGTTTCAACAACCTTTTTTCTATGATTTGCCATTAGAGTTGGCATAGTCATAGCTGCAACTATTCCGATAATGCCGAGTGTGACAAGAACCTCTGCGAGAGTAAAAGCAGCTTTTCTTAGTGAAAAGTGAGAAGTGAAACGTGAAAAGTCCGTATCGGGAAAGTTATTTTCTTTCATAACTACAACACTTCCTTCTTTTCCCTCGCCCCTTGTGGGAGAGGGAGCAGTTCTTTGCGAATGTATATGAGCATTAGAAATGCGGGTGAGGGGTTCTAAATCAACATTGATAGCCCCTAAATTAAATTCAGGGTGACAGTTTTCACTGGATTGCCACGCTATCGCTCGCAATGACGATTTATAGTAACAGACTTTGCATCTAAGCATCTTTACATCTAGGCATCTCAAAAACTTAGCTGCATAACTTCTTAGCTGCCTAGCTGCTTTGATACCGACTTTGCCTCCATGCATCTTTGCATCTAGGCATCGCACCAAAATAGCACCTAAACCATGACTATGAGA
>CALEJY010000133.1 GCA_937898445.1 uncultured Candidatus Melainabacteria bacterium
CAGTTTTTTGACAAATCTCTGCGCTATCCTGAAAATAAGTAAAAAACATTTTATCTTCAGGTGGCATAATATATGACATCAAGTTAAATTTTGGCATATTTTTCACACCTTCCTTTGTTAATAATGTGTTTTATACACACACGCCCAGCATACTTTAAACATGAAACTTTTAAAAGAGTATCGTAACAATTTGTAATTTTTATTAAGTCATTAAGCTACTTTCGAGAAATGTTTTTGCTCTTTTCCGGTTCGGCATGGATAATTGTGTTGCAATTTCCGAGATTTTTTTTCAAAAGATTTTCAATATCGTCACAAATCTTGTGACAATCAGAAATCGTCATGTTTTCAGGGAAAAGCATCGTTATTTCGATATCTTTAGAAGGTCCTGAACGACGAGCTTTCAAGTTTTTATATCCTCTCAAACATTCGTTATTATAAGAATTTATGATATCTTTAATCATTTCAATATCTTCCGTTGGCAAAGTCCCGTCAAGCAAGTTATTCAACGTATCTTTTGATATCTCAAATCCAGCCTTCAAAACAAATACCGCAACCAAAATTGCAATAATCGGGTCTAAAACAGGAATTCCGGTAACCTTAATCAAAACCAACCCTAAAAGTACACCCAGTGATGAAAAAACATCTGTTCTCAAATGTTCTCCATCAGCATGCAAAGAAACAGAATCCGATTTTTTCGCAACCTTAAACAAATACGAACTTACAAAAATATTTGCAACAACGGCAAAAAGCATTACGCAAATACCGAGCGTTGTATCAACTTCCACTGTTTGATGAAAAATTATTTTTTTTACAGCTTCCCAAATAATATAAATCCCTGCGAAAATAATCAAACCGCCTTCAATAAACCCTGACATATCTTCATATTTTCCATGCCCGAACGGATGGGTTTTATCCGCAGGTTCAGAAGATTTGATTACTGCAAAAAATGTCAAAACAGATGCCAAAAAGTCGCTAAGAGAGTGAATTGCCTCTGAAATTATACTTATACTGCCTGAAATTGAGCCGGCAATAAATTTAAAAATAATGATAAAAGCGTTTGAGGATATCGACAATCCTGCCGCTAATTTTTTTTCTTTAATTAGGTTCATAACTACCTTCTTTTCAGACATTTTAGCATGGTTTTGGTACTTTTATCAACCCTTAATGACTCACAAATTTTTTGTATTCCTTTATTAAAAGTCCAATTATCCAACTTCGATTTTTTCAAATATTTTAAAGTTTTTTCGGGGAATTTAATATAACATATCGACAAAGCCCACGCACAAGCCATTTGCGCATAATATCTTTCATCTTTAAATTCGTCAATGCGTTTCAAACATTCATCAATATAATCTTCATCAATAAAATGCTCCAACAACATAACATACGCAAACCTAATATCGTATTCCTCGCAAGATTTAAAATATGGTTGGATAAAATCCCAAACAAGTTTTTTATTTTTTTGTGTAAATTTCAACCCAGCGCAAAAGCAATCGCACACAGACCAATTGTTAATCTTTGGCACAAAATCTTTTACCATCGCAAGAATATTTTCAGGACTATCTTTTACAAGTCCAATAACCATTGCCTGCAACATTGTTTCTTCCATATATTCAAAATCGTTTTGTTCAAGAAAATTTTTCCAATTATCGGATTTATAAATTTCTTTTGCAATCCCACGTAAAACAGGCAACCTAACCCCTAAAACATTGTCAATATTAGGGATTAATGACTGAGAAAATTTTTGATATTTTTCTTCTGCTTTTTCTAATAATTTTTGTTTTACGTTCATTGAACAAATCCTTTCAACTGCAGACAGTCTACATTCCGTTATAAAAAACCTTAAAATCAGCACCCACCTAACCTCCCTCAAAAGGGAGGAATTCTACATTATAGGCTTAGCTGCTTAGCTGCTTAACTTCCCAGCTTCCTAACTACTTACACCCTTTTCATCAACACAACTGCTTGAGCTTCAATTGCGAGTTCCTGCCCTACCGCATCCATTTTTTCATTGGTTTTAGCTTTTATTGAAAGTCTATCAGTTTCAATTTCCAAAATCTTGCACAAAACCTCTTTCATCTTAGGAATATAAGGCATCATTTTCGGTTGTTGCGCAATAATATTACTATCAATGTTTTCTATAACATATTTTTTCTCTTTAATCAGTTTATAAACATCTCTCAATAATACTGTGCTATCAGCATCTTTATATAATTCACTCGTATCAGGGAAAATTGTTCCGATATCAGAAAGAGCCAACGCACCCAACATCGCATCAATAATCGCATGGATTAGAACATCCGCATCAGAATGCCCTAACAACCCTTTTTCATGAGTAATTTTTACTCCGCCGATTATCAAATCCCTTCCCGTCGTAAGCTTATGGATATCATACCCTATACCAATTCTATACATATTTTATTTTTTCTCCTGTTAATTAATTTATAAATTTATCCGTTTAACAATTTTTCAACCCATTTAATCAAATTAGAGATTTCATAAGGTTTTGGGATATACAAATCCGCTCCGGCAGTCAATACCAATTCTTTGTCATGCAAAATTGAAGTCACAATCAATTTAGTTTTGTCAAAGTCAGAATTTTGCCTAATTTTTTGACAAAGCTCAATTCCCTTCAACTCATCAATACTTCCTGCATCCAAAATTATCAATGCCGGAATATTTTTCCCAATCTCATCATAACTTTTTACGACACTTACCTCATACCCCTGCAAATCAAGAATAGTCGTCAAAAGTATCGTCATTGCCTCATCATCTTCTATAATAAAGATTTTTTTATTAACCTCATTACTTACAGAATTTTCCGCACTAATTCTCGGTCTTTCCGCCAAATAATTCGATTTGTTAGGCATATCCGCAAGTTTGTGTATCTGCATTAACGCTCCCAACAATTGCGCTGAATCCTGATACTTCAAAAATTCATTCGTCACAATCCCAATCGTTGTATGCACAAAATTTGATCTTCTTCCAGCAAATTCATCTCCCTGCATAAGCATAAAACCTCTACGGATATCTTGCGGAGAATAAAATTTATTCGCAACCGAATCGAAAGCAAAAGTCAAATAATTCGCAATTTTTTCAGCCTTAATACTATCAGTAATAATCAAAAACTTGTTTTCAGAAAGCGCACCCAAATAATCGTTTTCAGACAACGCAGAATTTATAATTGCACAATATGTCTGAACCAATTTATCAGAAGCAAGCTCCGTATATGTTTCCTTGTAATTTTCGAAATTCTCAATACTTACAAGCATTGCAGCCCATGCCTTATCTTCGCTGACAATCCTTTTCAAAGCTCTCAAAGAATAATTTTTACCAGCAAGAATATGCTTTGCATCCATATTAGATTCAAGCTCTCGACGTAAATGCGCCTTTATTCTCATCAAAAATTCATCAGAATTAACCGGCTCAGAAATAAAGTCATCAGCCCCATTCTCCAAAACCTCTAACCTATCCTGCAATTCCGCAGACTTAGAAGTAGCAATAATTACAGGTCGCATGTTATAAGTCAAAGCCCTAATCTTTTTGCAATAATCCGACAAATCTCCCTCAACACTATCAGAAATTATTATCAAATCAGGTTCTTTGTCCTGAATAATTTTCATTGCGCTAATCAAATTCTTACTAACCAAAACCCTATTATTTTTGCCCTCAAGAATTTTCTTATACTTAGTGGAAAGTTCACGTCTTTTGTCAATAATCAATGTTACTGCTTGCATTTTTCC